>SEHC01000237.1 GCA_004173415.1 Lysobacteraceae bacterium | reverse complement strand
TACGGCCCGCGCTGGCACCAGGCCGCGCTGAAGCAGAACCGGCACAAGGCCTACGAGGACTTCGCCGCGGTCGCCCAGGACCTGATCGCGCGCAAGGTCACCTCGCCGGCGCACCTGGGCATCCAGGGCGGCAGCAACGGCGGCCTGCTGACCGGCAACATGCTGATGCAGTATCCGCAGCTGTTCGGCGCGGTGGTGGTGCAGGTGCCGTTGCTGGACATGAAGCGCTACAGCCACCTGTTGGCCGGTGCGTCGTGGATGGCCGAGTACGGCGATCCGGATACCAAGGACTGGGAGTTCATCCGCGGGTTCTCGCCCTACCACCTGTTCGATGCCGGCAAGGCCTATCCGCCGACCCTGTTCATGACCTCCACGCGCGACGACCGCGTGCATCCCGGCCACGCCCGCAAGATGATGGCCAAGATGCTCGAAGCCGGGAAGGACGTGCGTTATTACGAGAACATCGAAGGCGGGCATGGCGGTGCGGCCAACAATGCGCAATCGGCGCACATGAGCGCGCTGGCCTATACCTTCCTCTGGCAGCAACTGGCCAAGTGATGGACCAGGCCGGCTGAAATTCCCTCCCATCCCGGCCTCGCGCCGGGATGGGGCGTTTCGGGCCGGCAATCCCATTGCATCGCACCGTTCCGGACCCATCTTCCATGAAGCTTGCCCCGACCCCTGTTTCCCTCCTGATTGCGGCCACCCTGCTGATGACCCATATGCCCGTTTCCGCGCTCGCCCTCGATGCGACTCCACCCGATGCCGAGCGCAAGGCGCACGAAGTCAAGGCGCCGTTCGGCGCGGTCCGCGCGGACGAGTACTACTGGCTGCGCGACGACAAGCGCGAGGACCAGGCCATGCTGGCCTACCTGGATGCCGAGAACGCCTACGCCGACCAGGTGCTGGCGCCGACCAAGCCCCTGCAGGAGCAGCTTTACGGCGAGATCGTCGGCCGGATCAAGCAGGACGACGCCAGCGTTCCCTACCGCGAGCGCGGCTACTGGTACTACACCCGTTTCGAGGCCGGCAAGGATTACCCGATCCATGCGCGGCGCAAGGGCGACATGCAGGCCGCCGAGGAAATCCTGCTGGATGTCAACGCGATGGCCGAGGGCAAGGGCTACTTCAGCGTCGGCGACGCCGAGGTCAGCCCGGACAACCGGATCCTGGCCTGGGCCGAGGATGCGGTGGGCCGCCGCCAATACGTGGTCCGCTTCAAGGACCTGCAGAGCGGCGAGATCCTGGCCGACTCGATCCCGGGCGTATCGGCCAACGTGGTCTGGGCCGACGACAACAAGACCCTGTTCTACGTCGAGAACGATCCCGAGACCCTGCTCACGGTGCGGGTCAAGTCGCATGTGCTGGGCACGCCGGCGACCACCGACAAGCTGGTCTACGAAGAACATGACGACAGCTTCTACATGGGCATCGGCCGCAGCCGCGACGACCGCTTCATCTGCATCAGCGTGGAAAGCACGGTGTCCTCCGAGCAGCGCTGCGCCCCGGCCGCCGATCCGTCGGTGTTCACCGTGCTGGCGCCGCGCGAGCGCGACGTCGAATACAGCGCCGACCACCTGGATGGCCGTTGGGTTATCCGCACCAACTGGAAGGCGAAGAACTTCCGCATCGTCACCGCGCCGACCGGTTCCACTTCGCGCGAGCAATGGCAGGACTGGATCGCCCACAGCGACGACGTGTACATCGAAGGCTTCGAGCTGTTCGACGGCTTCACCGCGATCAGCGAGCGCTCGCAGGGCCTCGAACGCCTGCGCCTGCTGCGCGCCGGCGGCAAGGAGGAGTACGTGAAGGCCGACGAGCCTGCGTATTCGATGAGCCTGGACGTCAACTCCGAGCACGACACGCCGTGGCTGCGCTACAGCTACACCTCGATGACCACGCCGGCCACGACCTACGAGTTGAACACCGAGACCGGCGAGCGGCGCCAGCTCAAGCAACAGCCGGTGATCGGCTACGACCCGGGCAAGTACACCACCGAGCGGATCTGGGTGGACGCCCGCGACGGCGCGCGGGTCCCGGTGTCGCTGGTCTATCGCAAGGGTTTCGAGAAGAACGGCAAGGGCGCGCTGTTCCAGTACGCCTATGGCAGCTACGGCCTGTCGATGGACCCGGGCTTCAATTCCACCGTGGTCAGCCTGCTCGACCGCGGCATGGTCTATGCCATCGCCCACATCCGCGGCGGCCAGGAAATGGGCCGCGACTGGTACGACAACGGCAAGCTGCTGCACAAGCAGAACACCTTCAACGACTTCGTCGACGTCACCGATGCGCTGGTCCGGCAGGGCTACGCCGCGCCCGACCGGGTGGCCGCGTCCGGGGGTAGCGCCGGCGGCCTGCTGATGGGCGTGATCGCCAACCAGGCGCCGGAGAAATACCGGGTCATCGTCTCGCAGGTGCCGTTCGTCGACGTGGTCACCACCATGCTCGACCCGAGCATCCCGCTGACCACCAACGAGTACGACGAGTGGGGCAACCCCGAGGACAAGCAGTACTACGACTACATCCTCGGCTACTCGCCCTACGACAACATCCGCAGGCAGGACTACCCGGCGATCTTCATCGGCACCGGGCTGTGGGATTCGCAGGTCCAGTACTGGGAGCCGGCCAAGTACGTGGCCCGGCTGCGCGACCAGAACACCGGCTCGCTGCCGCTGGTGTTCCGCACCAACATGGAAGCCGGACACGGCGGCAAGTCGGGACGCTTCCGCAAGTACCGCGAAGCCGCCGAGTACTACGCCTTCGTGCTCGACCAGCTTGGCGTGGCGGGCGCGGCGGACGCGGCGGCCCAATAGGCCCAAGCTGCCGACATCGGAGGCGGCGCCGGGATGGGCGCCGATGACGCCTGGCCGCGGCGGCGGCCCGCGCTTGCGGAAGTGCTGGCGCAGGGCCTCGCCGGGGCTGGGCTTATCATGTGGCCATGACCGAGCGATCGCGCTTCCGCTGGGCCTGGTGGCTGCTGGCCTATGCCAGCCTGGGGCTGGGCATCGTCGGCATCTTCGTGCCGGGGCTGCCCACCACCGTGTTCGTCCTGCTGGCCGCGTACGCTGCCGCACGCGGTTCCGCGCGGCTGCACCAGCGCCTGCTGGCACACCCGCATTTCGGCCCGCTGATCCGCGACTGGCAGGCGCATGGCGCGGTATCGCGCCGGGCCAAGTGGGCGGCCACGACCACCATGCTCGCCTGCGCCGTGGTCCTGCTGGCAATGATGGCGCTGGTGCGCTCGCACAGCGGCTGGATGGTCGCCGTGCCCATCGCCTGCATGGTGGTGGTCGGCGCATGGTTGTGGCTGCGGCCCGAACCGCCGTGCTGAGCCTGCCGATTCATGCCCGTGTGGCTATACTCCGGCCATGAACAAACTCCTCGACCTCACCCTCGCCGCCGCCTTGCTCGCCGCCCTCGCCGGGTGCGGCGCCAAGGGTCCGCTGATCCTGCCGGAAAAGGCCGCGCCGATCGAAGCGCCGGCTGACGAACCCACCGACAACACCCCGCAGATCGACGACCAGGCCACCACGCCGGCCGATCAGCAGGCCGAGGACGCGGTCGAGGATCCAGTCGACGTGCCCGAGCCGCCGGTGCCGCCGCCCGCGGATGACTGAGCGCTCCACCGGAACGAACGTGGCATTGCGATTCACCAAGATGCATGGCGCCGGCAACGACTTCGTCGTGGTCGACCTGCGCGACGGCACGCCGCCGCCGGATGCATCACTGGCGGCGCGACTGGCCGATCGCCATTTCGGCGTGGGCTGCGACCAGATCCTCACCATCGAGGCGCCGCGCAGTGCCGGCGCGGTGGCCTCCTACCGGATCTGGAACGCCGACGGCAGCGCCTCGCAGCAATGCGGCAATGGCGCGCGCTGCGTCGCCGCCTGGTTGGTCCGCGATGGCGCTGCCAACGGCGATCGCTTCGAGCTGGACAGCCCGTTGGCCACGCATGAAGTGCAACGCCTGGGCGGCGATCGCTACTCCATCGCCATGGGCGTGCCGCGGTTCGATCCGGCGTTGATCCCGCTG
>SEHC01000236.1 GCA_004173415.1 Lysobacteraceae bacterium | reverse complement strand
CCCATGAACGATTCGCTGAAAACCCTGCTCATCATCGCGTTCCTGATCGTGATCCTGTGGAACCTGGGCGCCGGCCTGTACTACCTGCTGGTCGACAAGGGCCAGAGCAAGCGCACCGTCAATGCATTGACCCGGCGCATCGCCTTCTCGGTCGTGCTGATCCTGCTGGTGGCGCTGGGCATCTATAGCGGGGTGATCAAGCCGCACGGCATCGGCGGTTGAGCGGTTGAGCGGTTGAGCGGTTGCGGAGCGTTATCGCTGCCCCAAACAAAAGGGCCGGCATTGCCGGCCCTTTCTGTCAGCGGGCCGCCACGTGCTTAGAGCACGTAGACGAACAGGAACAGGCCCAGCCAGACCACGTCGACGAAGTGCCAGTACCACGCGGCTGCTTCGAACGCGAAATGGTTGTCGCGGGTGAAATGGCCGCGGGCCACGCGCAGCCACATGATCGCCAGCATCAAGGTGCCCAGGAACACGTGCGCGCCGTGGAAGCCGGTGAGCATGAAGAAGGTCGAACCGTAGATGCCCGAACCCAGGGTCAGGTTGAGTTCCTTGTAGGCGTGGATGTACTCCTCGGCCTGGAAGAACAGGAACAGCGCACCCAGCACCACGGTCAGCCCCAGCCAGATCAGCACCTGCTTGCGGTTGGAGGCCTTCAGTGCGTGGTGGGCGATGGTCAGGGTCACGCCGGACGACAGCAGGATCAACGTATTGAGCAGCGGCAGGCCCCAGGCCGGGATGGTCTGGAAGGCGCCGCCGACCTGCGCCGGGCCGGCGGTGGGCCAGGCCGCGCTGAAGCCTTCCCACAACAGGGCATTGGTCATCACCCCGTCGCCCGAGCCGCCCAGCCACGGCAGGGCCAGGTTGCGCGCGTAGAACAGCGCGCCGAAGAAGGCGCCGAAGAACATCACTTCGGAGAAGATGAACCAGATCATGCCCATGCGGAAGGACACGTCCACCTGCTTGTTGTAGCTGCCGCTGACCGACTCGCGGATCACGTCGCCGAACCACATGAACAGCGTGGCGCACAGCATCACCAGGCCGATGAAGAAGGTCCACTTGCCCCACGCCGCGTCGTTGAGCCAGCTGGCGACGCCGAGCATGGTGGTGAACATGGCGATGGAGCCCACGAACGGCCACTTGCTGTGGTGCGGTACGTAGTAGACGTTGGCGTCCGGCGAATGCGTTTGGGCCATGGCGGGTCTTTCCTGATCCTGATGCGGTGGATTGCGTGGTGTTGGGTGGTTACGGCGCCGCGTGCTGCGAGGCCGGCGCGCTGCCGGCGCCGAGTTGCGCGGACAGCGTGTCGTTCTTGAAGAAGGTGTACGACAGGGTGATGGTTTTCACGTCGGCCGGCAAATCCGGGTCGACGATGAAACGCACCGGCATGTCGCGTTTCTCGCCCGCCTGCAGGGTCTGGGCGGTGAAGCAGAAGCATTCGGTCTTGGTGAAGTAGCCCGAGGCGCGGGCCGGCGCCACCGAGGGCACCGCGCTGCCGACGATCGGCCGCTTGCCGTCGTTGCGCGCGTAGTACAGCGCCTCGTTCAACTCGCCCGGCACCACCTGCATGGTCAGCTGTTCGGGATGGAACGACCACGGCAGCTTCGAGTTCACCCCGCCGTCGAACTGCACGGTGACCACGCGGGCCTTGCGCGCCACGCCGGCGGCGGCTTCGCCCGGACCCTTCTCCAGGCGGATGCCGAAGACCTTCTCGCAGGCGATCCGGTACAGCGGCACCAGCGAAAAGGTGAAGGCGAAGGCGGCCAGCGACACGCCCAGCAGCTTGAACAGGCCCGCCGAGTTGGACTTGGCCGCGCTCATGACGCGGCGACCACGCCGGACAGGATGAAGGCCACGTAGACCAGCAGCGCCAGGCCACCGACCACCAGCGCCGTGCGCACCGCGCGCTTGCGGCGCGCGGCGAGGTCATCGGCGGGGCGGATCGGATCGGTCATGGCAAGGCGCGGCTCAGTGGGTCACGTCGTCGTGGGCCAGGTCGCCCGGGCGGATCACCGGCGGAGTGGTGAAGGTATGGTGCGGCGCCGGCGAGGGCACGGTCCACTCCAGGCCACGCGCGCTTTCCCAGGCGCGGGCATCGGCCTTGGCGCCATTGCGCAGCGAATGCCACAGGATTCCGGCCATCAGGAACGGGGTGACGAACATGCCGAAGGCACCGATCGAGCTGACCATGTTCCAGTCGGCGAACACCGGGTTGTAGTCCGGGATCCGGCGCGGCATGCCGGCCAGGCCGAGGAAGTGCTGCGGGAAGAACAGCAGGTTGACGAACACCATCGTCCACCAGAAATGGACCTTGCCCCAGAACTCGCTGTACATGCGCCCGGACCACTTCGGCCACCAGTAGTACACCGCGGCGATGATGCCGAACAGCGCGCCGGTGACCAGCACGTAATGGAAGTGGGCGACCACGAAGTAGGTATCGTGGTACTGGAAGTCGGCCGGCACGATCGCCAGCATCAGGCCGGAGAAGCCGCCGATGGTGAACAGGATGACGAAGGCGATGGCCCACAGCATCGGCGTCTCGAAGGTCAGCGAGCCGCGCCACATGGTGCTGACCCAGTTGAACACCTTCACCCCGGTGGGGATGGCGATCAGCATGGTCGCGAACATGAAGTAGATCTCGCCGCCCAGCGGCATGCCCACGGTGAACATGTGGTGGGCCCAGACGATGAACGACAGGAACGCGATCGACGCGGTGGCGTAGACCATGGCCTGGTAACCGAACAGCGGCTTGCGGCTGAAGGTCGGGATGATCTCGCTGGCGATGCCGAACGCCGGCAGGATCATGATGTAGACCTCCGGGTGGCCGAAGAACCAGAAGATGTGCTGGTACATCACCGGATCACCACCGCCGGCGGCATTGAAGAAGCTGGTGCCGAAGAACTTGTCGGTCAGCAGCATGGTCACTGCGCCGGCCAGCACCGGCATCACCGCGATCAGCAGGAACGCGGTGATCAGCCAGGTCCAGCAGAAGATCGGCATCTTCAGCAGGTCCAGGCCCGGCGCGCGCATGTTGAGGATGGTGGCGATGACGTTGATCGCGCCCATGATCGAGCTGACGCCCATCATGTGGATGGCGAAGATGGTGAAGGCGACGTTGTAGCCGCCCTGCAGCGACAGCGGCGGGTACAGGGTCCAGCCGCCGGCCGGCGCGCCACCCGGCAGGAACAGGGTCATCAGCAGCAGGGTGAAGGCGAACGGCAGGATCCAGAACGACCAGTTGTTCATGCGCGGCAGGGCCATGTCCGGCGCGCCGATCTGCAGCGGGATCATCCAGTTGGCCAGGCCCACGAACGCCGGCATGACACCGCCGAAGATCATCACCAGGGCATGCACCGAGGTCATCTGGTTGAAGAACTCGGGCTTCACGAACTGCAGGCCGGGAGTCATCAGCTCCATGCGGATCACCACCGACATGCCCGCGCCGATGATGAACATGACGAAGCTGAAGATCAGGTACAGCGTGCCGATGTCCTTGTGGTTGGTCGAGAAGAACCAACGCTCGAAGAAGCCCTGCTTGTGGCCGTGATCGTCATGGCCGTACTCATGTGGTTTGTCGACTGCGGAATGGGCCATGGGGTACTACCTCGAAAATCGAATGCGGACTGGCTGGGACGAGCGCGTCGTTGCGACGGGCTCAGGCCTTGGCGGGTTCGGTGGCGGGGGCGGCTTCGGCGGAAGCGCCGGCGGTGGGCGCGGCGTCCGCCGGGGCGGTTTCGGCCGGCGCCGCTTCGACGGGCGTGGTTTCAGCCGGCCTCGCTTCGACCGGCGTTGCCGGAGCCGGTGCCACCGGCTTGCGCGAGGCCAGCCACTGCTTGAATTCTTCCTTCGGCACGGCCTTCACCACGATCGGCATGAAGCCATGGTCCTTGCCGCACAGCTCGGCGCACTGGCCGCGGTACACGCCGGGGGTCTTGATGTCGGTCCAGGCCTCGTTGATCAGGCCCGGGATCGCATCCTGCTTCCAGCCCAACGCCGGCACCCACCAGGCGTGGATCACGTCGTCGGCCGTGATCAC
>SEHC01000235.1 GCA_004173415.1 Lysobacteraceae bacterium | reverse complement strand
ACTTCCAACTTCACCAACTCCTTCAACACCAGCAAGGCGATCGCCAAGACCGAGCTCAATGGCTACGTGAGCGACGTCAGCGTCTACGACCTCGGCAACGTGGCCCGCAACCATGGCGACGCCAATGGCGCACGCGGCGGCAGCGGCGGCGATGGCGACGGCGGCGATGCCGATGGCGGCAATGGTGATGGTGGCAGCGGCGGCGATGGCGGCTATGCCGATGGCACCAGCGGTCGTGGCGGCGATGCGGACAGCGACAGTGGCGACACTGGCGCGGCCAGCCTGGCCGGTGGCGGAGACGGACACGGACGTGGTGGCAGGGCCCGCGGTGGCAACGACAACAACGGTGACTCCAACGCGACCGGCGGCGATGGCACCGGTACCGGTGGCAGCGGCACGTCCGGCGACGCAACTGCCACGGGCGGTTCCAGCGACGCGACCAGCGGAAGCAGCGGCTCGGTCGCCACCAACGGCGGCATCGGCGGCAATGGCGGCGACGGCACCGGCGGTGCGGCCACCGGCGGCGATGGCAATGGCGCATCCGGCGGCAGCGGTGGAAATGGCGGATCGGTGGTCAACGACGCCGGCGCCTTCGACATGTCCAACAACATGACCAGTGTCGGACAGTCGGCGGCGGGCATCATGGTGGCGGCACAGAACAGCGGCGCCGCTTCCCTGATCCAGCAGGGCATCACGGTACAGGCCAACCTGACCGTCGGTGGTCCGTAAGCCAGTCGTCAATTAGCGTTGCAAGGGTGCGCCGGGCTGCCAACCAGCCCGCGCGCACCAACCGCGGCGAGCGGCCGTCGATGGCCGGCCATGGTTTGCGACGCATGCGCGGAGAACCACCATGCCTACCCAATATTTCTGCCCGCCACGACTGTGCCTGCTCGTCCTGGCTCTCCTGTCAGGCGGGGCCGTGGCCTGTGAAACCGCGGTCACCGACGATCAGGCGCCGACCGCTGCCTGGAGCGACGCCACGACGCAGGGCGTGGTTCCTGAAGCCGGTGCGGTTGTCAAATCCGGACCAGCGCCTTCAGAGGCCATCGCCGGCATCGGCGTACCCGTGGACTCAAGCGACCTGGCCGACCTGCGTGGCGGCGAAGCGACCGTGGACAACGAGGTGTTGATCGACGGCACCGTCGACGGCAATACGGCCGACCATGTCGTCAGCGGCTCCAACGTCATCAGCGACGGTGCATTCACCAACGCCACCGGCATCAGCACGGTCATCCAGAACAGCGGCAGCAACGTGCTGATCCAGAATGGCATGGTCGTGAACGTGCAGTTCGTGGCACCTCCGGGACCGTGACCGTGGCAACCGCGTGGCTGGCTGGGTTCGTCCTGGCGATGGCATCGCTCTCCGCCGTGTGTGCGGAGATGGACATGCGCGTGCCGCCCGGCGGCAGCTACGCGGTGCGCGTCTCCAGCCTGAAGGAAGCCCGCTACAGGACCACCGTGCGCCAGCAATACGATTTCAGTTGCGGGTCGGCGGCGACCGCGACCCTGCTCACTTACCAGTATGGCGTGCCGGTAGATGAGAAACACGTCTTCGTGGCCATGTACAACAGCGGCGACCAGGCAAAGATCCGCAAGGAAGGATTCTCGCTGCTGGACATGCAGCGCTACCTGCAGTCGCAAGGCTTCCAGGCGGATGGTTTCGAACTACCGCTGGAGAAACTCGCGGAAGAAGGTTTGCCGGCGATCGTGCTGCTGAACGACCGCGGCTACCGCCATTTCGTGGTGGTCAAGGGACTGCACCGCGGCCGCGTGCTGCTGGGTGACCCCGCGCGGGGTACCCGTGCAATGCCGCGCTCGCGTTTCGATGCGTTGTGGGACAACCGGGTCCTGTTCGTGGTCCACAACCGGCGCGACCTGGCGCTTTTCAACCAGTCCCGCGACTGGCGTACCGCCCCGCCGGCGCCGCTGGCGTTGGGAATCCAGCGCGACGGCCTGCGCAACGCCACGATGCCCAGGCGCGGCCCGGGGGATATCTGACCATGAAGGCCATTGCCTGCGTCCTCGCACTTTCGACCGTGATCGCCGGATGGGCCATCCCGGCGTCCGCAAACGATGCCGCTCGCGGCCAGTTGCCCGGTCCCGAATGGATTCGGATCGATCCCGCGCGTCTGGCCGCCATGCGTGGAGGCTTGCAGTTGCCTTCGGGACTGGCGCTTTCGTTCGGGATAGAACGACTGGTGTACGTCAATGGAGAACTGGTGGCCAGCGCCAGCGTACGAATAGCCGACGTGGCACGCATCACACCCGAGCAGGCGGCGGCGCTGGATGCGGTGGGCGAGGGCATGGTCGTCCAGATAGGCGAGGGCAACCGGATCGATCCGGCGGGCGGTGGCGTACTGGTGATCCAGAACTCGCTGCCCGGCCAGGACATACGCGTGCTGACCACATTGGACGTGGGCGTCGGCACGCTGGGCATGCTGCAGGAGATGAACACCTATGGCGCGCTGCAGGGCGCATTGGCCGGCGCGGCCGGCGGTCCCTGAACCGGCAATTCCGCAACTCCGACGAGGAGCACTCCTGATGAGAGCAAAGCCCGTGAGCCTGATTCCCTGCCTGCTTGGCCTGGCCGTGCTCGTCGCCATGGAGGCGACCGCGCAGGAAGCCGGGAGTCCAGCCTCCAACGAAAGCAGGCTGGATGCGCTACAGGGCCAGATCAACGAGCAGAAGCGGCAACTCGAAGACATGCGTCAATCCCTAGCGGCGCAGGAGCGTCGCCTGCAGGGCCTGCAACAGGCCCTTGGCGAGGAAGCGCTGGCCAATGCGCGCGCGCGCGGCGCACCGGCGATGACCATGGTCCCGTCACTGGCCAATGGGCCGACTTATGTCGCGAGCGCGCAGCAAAGCACCGCGCCGGAGGCCGTGGGCCAGGCACCGGAATCGCAGACCCGTCCGCCCGAGGTCGCGCAGATCTTCGACCAGCCCGGGGTGCTGACGCCGGCACGCAAACTGGTGCTGGAGCCTTCCCTCCAGTATGGCTATTCCACCAACGATCGCGTGGCCCTGGTCGGCTACACGATCATTCCCGCGCTGCTGATCGGGCTGATCGACGTGCGCCAGGTCAAGACCACGACCGCCATCGCCACGCTGAGCGGGCGCTTCGGCCTCAGCAACCGGCTGGAACTCGAGGCCAAGCTTCCGTATGTATACGCGCATGGCGACACCGTCAGCCGGGAGATCTTCACCGGCGCGGCACAGGACCGGGTGTTCAACGCCCGCGGCAACGGGATCGGCGACGCCGAGGTGACAGTGCGTTACCAGATCAACCGTGGGGGTCCGGACAAGCCTTTCTACGTCGGCTGGTTGCGCTACAAGAGCCGCACGGGCAAGGACCTGTTCGAGGTCGAGACCGACTGCGTCACCCGCTGCATAGGCAATACCACCGGCACCGGACTGCCGCTGGAACTGCCGGTCGGCAGCGGCTTCGAGGCGATCCAACCGGGCGTCACCTGGCTTTATCCCTCCGATCCGGTCGTATTCTTCGGCAGCCTCAGCTACCTGCACAACTTCCCGCGCAACAACGTGTCGCGCACCGTCATCGGCGGGCAGAAGGAAGCATTGGGCAAGGTCGAGGCCGGCGACATCATCGGCTTCAACTTCGGCATGGGCCTGGCCCTTAACGAGAATGCGGCAATCAGCCTGGGCTACGACCAGAGCATCGTCGGCAAGACCAAGCAGAATGGCCGTGAAGTGGCCGGCGCGGTGCGCACCACGCTGGGCACCCTGCTGGTCGGCGGCACCTATCGCTTCAACGAGCATGCCTCGCTCAACGTGGCGCTGGGAGTCGGCGTCACCGATGACACGCCCGACGTGACCGTCACCGCACGGGTTCCGATCACGTTCTGAGAACGCATGCGCTGCCGTGCAATATCAAGGCCCTAGGGCGGGGTCAGCGCCTGAAACGGTAATGCGCCACCATCCACTCGTTGCCATTGTCGTAGCCGAACAACTCGGCGCATGCGATCCAGAACAGGCGCCAGCGCTGGTACCAGAGCGGCGCATCGACCATGCCGTACACGCCCTGCAG
>SEHC01000234.1 GCA_004173415.1 Lysobacteraceae bacterium | reverse complement strand
GCCGGCGAGAAGCTCGGCTTCCTGCCCGGCGACCTGAGCCAGAAGGTCGATCCCTACCTGCGCCCGCTGTACGACGCGCTGTACGAGATGCTGGGCGTGGAAAAGGTGGTCAAGCTGCTGGAAAAGAGCGTCATCGAGATCGCCCCGCTGGCCTACATGCGCGGCCGCACCCTCAACGACGCCTTCGTGATCCTCGACGAGGCGCAGAACACCACCATCGAGCAGATGAAGATGTTCCTGACCCGCATCGGCTTCGGCAGCACCGCCGTGGTCACCGGCGACCTGACCCAGGTCGACCTGCCCAAGCACGTGAAGTCAGGACTGAAGGACGGCATCGAGGTGCTGCGCGGCGTCGACGGGATCAGCTTCACTTTCTTCACCGCCGGCGACGTGGTCCGCCACCCGCTGGTCGCCAGGATCGTGCGGGCTTACGATGCACGCGACCAGCACGATTCGGAAACCGGACCGGCATGACCAAGGGCCCCGTCGTCCTCGAAGTATCCGTCAGCTATGCGCTGCCCCGGGCCGGGCTGCCGTCCTCGGTGAGCTTCCGCAAATGGGTCGCGGCGGCATTGAACGGCCGCATCCGCGAGGCCGACCTGGCCGTCCGCATCGTCGACACCAAGGAAGGGCGCGCCCTCAACCGCCACTACCGCGGCAAGGATTACGCGACCAACGTGCTCAGCTTCCCGGCCGACATGGCCGAAGGCGTGAAGCTGCCCAAGGGGGTGAAGATGCCCCTGCTCGGTGACCTGGTGATCTGCGCGCCGGTGGTGGCGCGCGAGGCGCGCGAGC
This sequence comes from Lysobacteraceae bacterium, assembly GCA_004173415.1. Classification (GTDB taxonomy): domain Bacteria; phylum Pseudomonadota; class Gammaproteobacteria; order Xanthomonadales; family Xanthomonadaceae; genus Pseudoxanthomonas_A. The sequence continues at coordinate 3,256 of SEHC01000234.1, read as the reverse complement.
AGAAGAAGGCGCTGGCCGCGCACTACGCCCACCTGACCGTGCACGGCGCGCTGCACCTGCTGGGCTGGAACCATGAGGACGACCGCGAGGCCGACGCCATGGAACAGCTTGAACGCGAGATCCTGGCAGAGCTGGGCATCGACGACCCCTACGCTCTCGAGGATTAGCATGCACCGTCCCTCCCTGCTGCTGGCGGCGCTGCTGCCCTGTCTGCTGCCGTGCGGCGCGCTGTCGGCGCGGACCATTGATACGCAGCCTGCCGATGCGCAGGCCGCGCAAGGCCCGGTTGGCGCCAGCGCGGAGCGCCTGGATCCATCGCGCATCGACCTGCCCGCGCTGATCGAATGCCGGCGGCAACTGGCCGATTTCCACTACCTGGCCCCGGCGCTGGTCGATCCGCTGCAGGCGGTGGCGCTGGGCTGGCGCCCGTTGCCGCAGGCCAACCTGTTCATGACCGAGTTCCGCTTGAACGCGCCGATCACCGTGTTCGGCCACGCCACCGACCATATCGCCTTCACCGGCGACAGCATCATCGCCCTGCTCGACCTGCCCGATCCACGCCCGCTGGCCAAGGCGCTGGAGCTGGAGACCGCGATCGACACCCCGGCCAAGGCGATGTTCGGCAAGGAACTGGTCAGCGAGGATGAAACCGATCCGGCCAGCGGCGTGGCCCTGGTCCGCTCGGTGGTGCTCAACGTCTCCAACGTGTCCTCGCACCCGGGCAAGACCCTGGTCGGCTGCGCCTACAGCCTGGACCTGCTCGAGGACCCCGAGGATTCCGGGGAGGCTGCCGCCGCGCCCGTCGACGCAGCGCCGCGATGAGGCCTGATAGACTGCGTGGCGTCGCCCTCCCCCGGGCTGCCTGTTAACCCCCAATGTCAGAAGACGACAGTATTCCCGCGCCGGAAACCTCCGAGAAACCCGCGGAGAAGTCCCCCGAACGGCGCCGCTCCTGGCTGGACCGCATCAGTTCCGCGTTCTCCGGCGAACCTTCCTCGCGCGACGACCTGGTCGCGCTGTTGCGCGATGCGCAGAGCGACGGCCTGATCGCCAGCGACACCCTGCGGATGATGGAGGGCGCCATCGCGGTCTCCGAGCTGACCGTCGGCGACGTCATGGTCTCGCGCTCGCAGATGGTTTCGCTGCCGATCGCCGCCCGCTTCCTGGACCTGATGAAGGAAGTGGTCGAATCCGGCCATTCGCGCTTCCCGGTGCACGGCGAGAACAAGGACGAGGTGCTGGGCATCCTGCTGGCCAAGGACCTGCTGCGCGGCGTGGTCGCCGATAACGGGCCGGGGAACGTGCGCGAACTGCTGCGCCCGGCGGTGCTGATCCCGGAATCGAAGAAGCTGAACCTGTTGCTGAAGGAGTTCCGGCTGTCGCGCAACCACATGGCGATCGTGGTCGACGAGTACGGCGGGGTCGCCGGGCTGGTGACCATCGAGGACGTGCTGGAACAGATCGTCGGCGAGATCGACGACGAACACGACGACGCCGAGGAAGGCGTGGACCAGATCGCCGCGCACGCCGACGGCCGCTACGTGGTCGACGCGCTGACCCCGATCGCCGACTTCAACGAGCGCTTCGGCGCCGACTTCCCCGACGACGAGTACGACACCGTCGGCGGCCTGGTGACCGCGGCCATCGGCCACCTGCCGGACACCGACGAGGAACTCACCCTGGGCGCGTTTGAATTCCGCGTGGCCAAGGCCGACGCGCGCCGCGTGCATGCGTTCCACGTCAGCGTCCTGTCTTCCGATCACTAGCATGCTCGCCCGCCTGGTAATGGCCTGCCTGCTGAGCCTGCTGGCAGCCTCCGCTTGGGCGGCCACGCCCGGGGCGCCGCCGCGGGTGGCGGTGATGACGATGCAACCCGGCGAAATCTTCTTCGAGCGCTTCGGCCACGATGCCATCGTGGTCGTCGACCCGCGCAGTGGCCAGGCGACGTCCTACAACTTCGGTTTCTTCAACCTGGATGAGCCGGGCTTTGCCGGGCGTTTCGCCCTCGGCGACATGCAGTACTACCTCGTCGCCCTGCCGCTGGAGCAGGACCTGGCCTACTACCGCGAAGTCGGCCGCGGCGTGAAGCTGCAATGGCTGGACCTGACCGCGGCCCAGGCCTCGGCGCTGGCCACCGCGCTGGCCGAACGGTCCAGGCCGGAGAACGCGCGCTACCGCTACGACTACTTCACTTCCAACTGTTCCACCCAGGTCCGCGATGCGCTGGACCGCGCCCTCGGCGGCGCGCTGAAGCCACAGCTGGTGGGGCGTTCCCGCGGCAATACCCTGCGCAGCGAGGCCGTCCGCCTGGCCTCGCCGGCGTGGTGGATGTGGCTGGGCTTCGACATCGGCCTGGGGCCGTCGGCCGACGTGCCCATGTCGCGCTGGGAAGAGGCCTACGTGCCGATGCGCCTCGCGGACAGCCTGGGCGAGGCGCGGAACGCCGAAGGGCGCCCGCTGGTCCAGTCCGAGCAGGTGCTGCTGCCGCACCGGGTCGCGGCCGAGCCGCCCGAACAGCCGCGACGCTGGTGGCCCTGGCTGCTCGGCGGACTGCTGGCCGCGGCGGCGGTCGTGGCCGTGGCCCCGCGCGCACCGCGCCTGGTCGCGGCCCTGGCCCTGCCGTTCTGGCTGGGCTGCGGCCTGCTGGGCCTGGTGCTGGCATTCCTCTGGGGCTTTACCGAACACCACGCCGGCTGGGCCAATCGCAACCTGCTGCTGTTCAACCCGTTGTGCCTGCTGCTGATGCCCGCCGCGATCACCCTGTTGCGCGGGCGCGCGCCAGGGGCCTGGTTCCGCGCCCTGCTGCTGATCGTCGCCGCCGCTGCGCTGCTCGCCTGGATGGTGCTGGGGCTGTCGGCCGTGCCCCAGGCCAATCACGCCTGGGTCGCCCTGCTGCTGCCGGTCCACGCCGCGCTCGCATACGTATTCGTTGCCCGCCGCAGCTTGCCGCACTGAGCGGAGGTGGCAGGATGCGGCGATCCCCGCCGACTCCGGACGCCGCATGCCCCTCCGACTGCTAGCCCTGACCGCGCTGCTCCTGTCCGCTTCGGCCCTGGCGGCTCCTTCGCCGCCAGCGCCGCCCACGGTCGGACGCGCCTCGCCCGATGGCAGCGTCGCGGTGCAGGTGACCACCGACGACGACGGCCGTCCCAGCTATTCGGTGCTTCGCCACGGCAAGCCGGTGATCGCGCCCTCGCGGCTCGGCTTCCTGTTCCTGGATGCGCCCAAGTTCGAGCGCAACTTCCGCATCGCCGCG
>SEHC01000233.1 GCA_004173415.1 Lysobacteraceae bacterium | reverse complement strand
TGGGCCATCGACGTGCCGCTCGAATACCAGCAGCCGTTCGTGCCCAGCCACGAGGCCATGGCCGCGCTGGACCTGCACCACGGCCGCCCCGCGCACGCCCTGGCGGCCGACCTGCGCCGGGCGTTCTCCGGCATCGTCGCCGGCAACGTCAAGGAAGACGGCATGCGCCGCATCGAGGAGTTCGGGCCGTTCCAGATCCGCGGCGACACGGACATGATGCAGGCCCTGGACGCGCTGCTGCGCGCCTTCGTCGAGCAGCGGCGGATGAAGATCGCCGGCGAATACCAGCCCTGTTACCAGGTCAGGGCCTGACCGCGGGCGCTGGACCCGGATCCTGTTCCGGGTCCAGCGGCAGCAGCAGGCGGGCCACGTAGAAATCGCCTTCGCGGCCGGAGCTCAGGCTGCCGCGGCCCTGGGTCAGTTCATCGATCCGCGCATTGACCGAAGGGATCCCGACCCGGTGCCCGGCGGCGCCGGAGCGGTCGGGGCCGGGCAGGGTATTGCGCACCGTCACCACCGCATTGTCCCCTTCCCGGGTCACTTCCACTTCCACCCGGCCGGGTTCGGGCGAGGGTTCGATGCCGTGGCGGATCGCATTCTCGACCAGGGGCTGGATCGACAGCGTGGGCACGCTCACCGCCGGCAAGGGTTCGAGCATTTTCCAGTGCACTTCCAGGCGATCGCCGAAACGAAGGCTTTCGATTTCCAGGTAGCGCTGGGCCAGGGCCAGTTCTTCCTGCAGCGAGATCTGGCGAGGCCCCGCAAGCGCGGCCCGGAACAGGTCGGCCAGGTCCAGCAGCAGTTGTTCGGCGGCGGCCGGGCGCATGTGCACGAGGGCCGCGCCGGTGTTCAAGGTGTTGAACAGGAAGTGCGGGCGGATCCGCGCATGCAGTGCCTCCAGTTCCGACTGCTTGGCCCGCACCGCCAGTTGCCGCGCGCGCCAATGGTTCTGGAACGCGGCCAATGCCAGCAGGCCGACGGTGATGGAGATGCCGGTGAAGCGCAGGAACATCATCTGCCAGCCCACCCGGGTCATCGACCAGGAATCACGCAACAGCAGCCAGGCCAGCGCGCACACCGCCCAGGTGCACAGGATCAGCATGCCCAGGGCCAGGTAGGCCACCAGTTGCGGCCGGAGCTCGCCTAGCGGCCTGCGCAGGAGATAGAGGACACCCAGGGTAAGCAACGACACCCATTGGATGAACATGGAGGTCAGGCCGAAATAGACCCAATGATTGCCGTCCAGGTCAGGGGCCAGGGTCAGCACCGCGGCCAGGCCTTCGCCGGCCACGACCACCCAGATCAGGACCGGGGCCTGCCATAGCGCGTCGAGTGGGTGCGTGGGTCGGTTGGCGGCTTGCACGTCGGATCGGGGTAGGGAAGGGCAGGGCAATGATGCCTGCAAATGGCCGCGGAGACGGGGTAATGGCCGCTGGGGGGATTGCAGTGGCCGTCCATCGGGGCCGCTATGGTGCGGCCCGCACTGCTGGCCTATGGTGCTGCATCGCTCATTCCGGGGAAGAGCAGGATGCATTCAACACCAGCCCAGCGGGCACTTCGTCGCGGGAGGCCAGGCCTGCGCGGCAGGTCCGGCTTCAGCATGGTCGAACTGATGGTCACGGTCGCGGTCATGGCCGTGCTGATGGCCGCGGCGTTCCCCAGTTTCACCGGCCTGGTCAACGGCAACCGGCTGACCGGCAACGCCAACGAGCTGCTGGCTTCGCTGCAGATGGCGCGGTCCGAAGCGATCCGTCGCAACGCCAGGGTGGCCGTCTGCCGCACCGAGGACCAGGCCACCTGTGCCGACGACGCGGGCCTGTGGACTGGCTGGCTGACCGTCGTCGAGGACACCGGCGAGGTGTTGCGGGTCAATGCGGTGAAAGCGCCGTTGCAGATGCAGGCCAGCGAGACCATCAGCGACGACGATGATCGCGTGGTGTTCCGCCCCGATGGCAGGGCGCGCAGCGCTGCTGGCCTGTTGCTGGTGGCCAGCATCGCGACCTGCCACGAAACCAGTCGCCCCGCCGAGAACGTGCGCATCGTCTCCATCCAGTCCGGAAGCCGCATCCAGGTGGTGCCCGGCAACGAGGGCGGCGAATGCCCCGCACCTGGCGACACCCCATGACCGGAGCAATGCAGATGCGAAACAGCAACCGGCGCTTCCGCCGTGGAGTCGCGGGCGTGAGCCTGATCGAAGTGATGATCTCGGTGCTGGTCATGGGGATCGGCATGCTCGGCATCGCCGCGATGCAGGCCACCGCGCTGCGCAACAACCAGAGCGCGCTTGAGCGCAGCCAGGCGGTGATCCAGTCGTACACCATCCTCGACGCGATGCGCGCCAACCTGACCTTCGCGCGGGAAGGCGACTACAACATGGCGATGACCTGTGACGAGCCGGCCACCGGGGCGCTGTCCGAGAACGATACCGCTGCCTGGATCCGCTCGCTCAAGGACACGATGGGGCCCACCGCCTGCGGCGCCATCGATTGCGACGACGACGCCGTGTGCACGGTGACGGTGCAATGGGACGACAGCCGCGGCACCGGCGGCGGCGACGAGCAGAGCTTTGAAACGGTGACACGCCTATGAAGACTTTCCGCAGCGTATCGATGCGCGGCCCCGCACGCATGCAGGGCCTGAGCCTCATCGAACTGATGATCGCCATGTTGCTCGGCCTGCTGGTGGTGGGCGCCGCGATCGGCATCTTCCTCACCAACAAGCGCACCTACACGGCCACCGAGAGCCTCGGCCGTGTGCAGGAGAACGTGCGCACCGCTTTCGAGATGATGTCCCAGGACGTGCGCGAGGCCGGCGGCAACCCCTGCGTCAACAACCTGCCGATCGTCAACGTGCTCAACAGCCCCGGCGCCAACTGGTGGTCCAACCTCAACAACTGGGGCGATGGCATCCGTGGATTCGGCGGCACCGACGAATTCGCCGACATGCCCAACGGCACCGATCCCGGCGATCGCGTCGACGGCACGGGCGCCTTGCAGTTGCTTGCCAGCGACGACAGGGTGACCACGATCGAGGCCCACAATACAGTGACCGGCGTGTTCACGGTCAACAACGCCAGCCCCGGCTATGCCGCCGGCGACCTGCTGCTGGCCTGCAACTCCAGCCAGGCTTCGCTGTTCCAGGCCAGCGGCGTGGCCGGCGCCAACATCACCTATGCCGCCAGCGGCTCGCCGGGCAACTGCACCATCGGCCTGGGCCTGCCGTTCTCCTGCGCGGCCGGCACCAGTTACGAGTTCGCCACGCCCACCTCGGTGCTGGTCCGTCTGAGCCCGGTGCGCTGGTACATCGGCAACAACGCGCGCGGCGGCACCTCCCTGTACCAGAGCCGGCTGCAGTTCGCGGGCGGTGCGATGGGCACGGTCAACGAGGAAGTGGCCGAGGGCGTGACCAACATCCAGACCAGCTTCCTGATGGCGGGCGCCAACGAGTACGTCGACGTCGCCAGTGTCACCAACTGGGCAGCGGTCACCTCGATGCGCATCACCCTGACCCTGCAAAGCACCGGCTCCGATGGTGAGGAGCGGATCGGCACCGATGGGCAGCCGATCGAGAGACAACTGGTCCACGTGGTCAGCCTGCGGAACCGCAACGCATGAACAAGAATCCGGCAATCCTTCCCGTGCCGCGCCTGCAGCGTGGCGTGTCCCTGATCATCGTGCTGATCCTGCTGCTTATCATGACCCTGCTGGGCCTGGCGGTATTGCGCAGCACGCTGCTTGAAGAGCGGATGAGCGCCAACCTGTACGACCGCAGCCTCAGTTTCCAGGCGGTGGAGGGCGCGTTGCGCGAGGCCGAGGCGCTGGTGGCGCTCAACCGGCCCGAGCCGGCCGATGCGAGCGCCTGCGTCGACGGCGTATGTCCGCGTCCCGATCCCACCCAGGTGGACCGCTGGCTGGATCCGGATTTCGCCGGCTGGGTGGATGCCACCGACGACATGGGCGACAGGACCGCGGTTCCCAGCTATTTCATCGAATACATGGGCACCGCGCCGACCTGGCCCGGCTGCGACCGCAAGGTGCCGATCGATGCGCTGTGCCTGTC
>SEHC01000232.1 GCA_004173415.1 Lysobacteraceae bacterium | reverse complement strand
GCTTTCCGGCGCCGTCAGTGCCGGACCGCTCCGGAGCCCCACATGCGTACCCATTTCTGCGGCCTCATCGACGAGGCCATGATCGGCCAGTCCGTCACCCTGTGCGGCTGGACCGATGTTGCCCGCAACCTGGGGGGGCTGTGCTTCATCGACCTGCGCGACCACCATGGCATCGTCCAGGTGCTGGTCGAGCCGGACAACGCGGAGGTGTTCAAGGTCGCCGCCAGCCTCGGCTACGAGGACGTGCTGCAGGTCGAGGGCGTGGTCCGCGCGCGCCAGAGCGTCAACGACAAGATCCGCACCGGCAAGGTCGAAGTGATCGCCACCCGCATCACCGTGCTCAACAAGGCCGAGCCGCTGCCGTTCCACGCGCACGAGAACGCAGGCGAGGAAACCCGCCTCAAGTACCGTTACCTGGACCTGCGCCGTCCCGAGATGCAGCGGATGATGCGCACCCGCACCCGGCTGGTCGCCGCGCTGCGCCAGTGGCTGGACGCGCGCGATTTCCAGGACATCGAGACCCCGATCCTGACCAAGGCCACGCCCGAAGGCGCGCGCGACTTCCTGGTCCCGGCGCGCATGCACCCGGGCGAGTTCTACGCGCTGCCGCAGTCGCCGCAGCTGTTCAAGCAGATCCTGATGGTGGCCGGCTTCGACCGCTACTACCAGATCGCGCGCTGCTTCCGCGACGAGGCCCTGCGCGCCGACCGCCAGCTCGAGTTCACCCAGCTGGACATGGAATTCGCCTTCGTCGGCGAGCGCGACGTCCAGGACACCACCGAGGACATGATCCGCACCGTGTTCCGCGAAGTGATGCAGGTCGAACTGGCCGCCGAGTTCCCGCGCCTGACCTGGGCCGAGGCGATGCGTCGCTTCGGCTCGGACAAGCCTGACCTGCGCAATCCGCTGGAACTGGTCGATGTGGCCGGCCTGGTCAGGGACAGCGAGTTCAAGGTGTTCACCGACTGGGCCTCGGACCCGGAAGGCCGCGTTGCCGCGCTGCGCATCCCCGGCGGCGCGGTGCTGTCGCGCAAGCAGATCGACGAACTGGGCGCGCACGCGGCCAAGTACGGGGCCAAGGGCCTGGCCTACATCAAGCTGGGCGCCAACGGCGAGGTCACTTCGCCGATCGCCAAGTTCTTCACCGAAGCCGCGTTCGCCGCACTGGTCGGGGCCACCGGCCTGCAGAACGGCGACCTGGTGTTCTTCGGTGCCGGCAAATACAACACCGTCAGCGATTTCATGGGCGCGCTGCGGCTGAAGGTCGGCAAGGACCTGGGCCTGGTCGAGGACCGCTGGGCGCCGCTGTGGGTCACCGACTTCCCGATGTTCGAGTGGGACGAGGAAGGGCAGCGCTACGTGGCCCTGCACCATCCGTTCACCGCGCCGGCGGTCGACGACATCGACGGGCTGCGCGCCAATGCCAGGACCGCGGTGTCGCGCGGCTACGACATGGTGCTGAACGGCAACGAGATCGGCGGCGGATCGATCCGCATCCATCGCCCGGACATGCAGAGCGCGGTGTTCGAACTGCTGGGCATCGGCGCCGTTGAGGCCGAGGCCAAGTTCGGCTTCCTGCTGGACGCGCTGCGCTACGGCGCGCCGCCGCACGGCGGCATCGCCTTCGGCATCGACCGGATCGCCGCGCTGATGGCTGGCACCGAATCGATCCGCGACGTCATCGCCTTCCCCAAGACCACCACCGCGCAATGCCTGATGACCGGCGCACCGTCGCCGATCCCGGACGCGCAGCTGGCCGAAGTGCACGTGTCGGTCCGCCCGAAGCAGCCGTGAACGACGAGTTCAGCATCCGCCGGGCCACCGTGGAAGATGCCGGGTCGATGTCGCGCATCGCCACCGACACCTTCGTCGAGACCTTCGGCCATCTGTACCCCCCCGAGGACCTGGCCTATTTCCTGCTGAACACCTATTCGCCGGCCGCGCAGCGGGAACTGCTGGAAAAGGATTCGGTGGCGATGTGGCTGCTGGAGCGCAACGGCGTGGCGGTCGGCCATGCCTGCGCCGGGAATTGCGGCTTGCCGCATGCCGAGGCCAGGCCCGGCGACGGCGAACTCAAGCGCCTGTACGTGCTGCGCGAAGCGCACAACGGCGGCTGGGGCTCGAAGCTGTTCGACACCGCCCTGGCCTGGCTGCAGAAGGACGGCCCGCGCACGCTGTGGATTGGCGTGTGGTCGCAGAACCTGGGGGCCCAGCGCTTTTACGCGCGCTACGGTTTCGAGCGGGTGGGCGAGTACAAGTTCCCGGTCGGCAATACCCTGGACGACGAGTTCATCCTGCGTCGCCGGGCCTGACCCGGCTCGGGTCCGGTTGCCGCATTGCCGCCGATTGATCGGCAGGTGAGCGGTAGTGATCGACGAGTGACCGGCAAGGCGCGGCGGCGGTCGCGTCCTGGCGCTCCCGCCCGCCCGGCTGGCGCTTGGCACCGCCGATCCGTTTGCATGACACTGGCTGCATGACCAGCCCGCCCACCGCCGCCAATCGCGTCCTGTTGCTGCACGGCATCTGGAATGCCAAGGCCTGGCTGCGGCCGTTGGCCGCGCGCCTGCGCCGGGAGGGCTTCGTTCCCGAAGTCTTCGGCTATGCCAGCGTGTTCGGAGGTCCCGAGGTCGCCGTGCCGCGCCTGGTCGCGCGCCTGCGCGACAGCGAACCGGTGGCCGTCCTTGGCCATAGCCTGGGCGGCTTGATCGCGCTGGAAGCATTGCGCCGCTCGCCTGGGCTGCCGGTCACCCGCGTGGTCTGCCTGGGCTCGCCGTTGCGCGGCAGCGGCGCCGCGCGTGGACTGGCCGGGAGCGCCTGGACAGCGCCCGCGCTGGGTCGCAGCGCCAGCCTGCTGCAAAGCGGTTTCGAGCGCTGGGACGGGCAACCGCAGGTGGGCATGGTCGCCGGCAACGTGGCCCATGGGCTGGGCCGCTATTTCGCCCGCTTCGAGGGCGAATCCGACGGTACGGTGGCGCTGGAGGAAACCCGCTTGCCCGGGCTGGCCGCCCACTGCGTGGTGGCCAGCAGCCACAGTGGCCTGGTCTTCTCCGACGCCGCCGCGCGCCAGGCCGCGCATTTCCTGCGCGAAGGGCGCTTCCTGGTTTCGTAGGGCCGGGAGTGCGGGGTCCCGACCCGATCCTGCACCGAGCGGCCACCGCCAGCACTTCCGCCGGGCCACTGTCGTGCGGAGGGGTTTCAACCCGGACGCCTGGCCGGCTTCGGGCCCTGGGGTTGCAGCCCCCACACGCCGGTATAATTGGCGGCTTCGCCAAGCACACCGGAATTCCCATGGGTCGTGGTCCCTCGATCGAAGGCCGCAAGAACGCCACCGATGCCAAGCGCGGCAAGATCTTCACCAAGATCATCCGCGAAATCGGGGTGGCCGCCCGCGCCGGCGGCGGCGACCCGGCCAACAATCCGCGCCTGCGCACCGCGGTCGACAAGGGCCTGTCGGCCAACATGTCCAAGGACGTGATCGAACGGGCCGTCAAGAAGGCCACCGGCGAGCTGGAAGGTGTGGAATTCGAGGAAATCCGCTACGAGGGCTACGCGCCCGGCGGAGTGGCGGTGATCGTCGACTGCCTGACCGACAACCGCGTGCGCACCGTGGCCGAAGTGCGCCATGCCTTCGGCAAGTGCGGCGGCAACATGGGTGCCGAGGGTTCGGTCGCCTTCATGTTCCGCAAGCTGGGCGTGCTCAGCTATGGCGCCGGCGCCGACGAGGATGCAATCACCGAGGCGGCCATCGAGGCGGGCGCCGACGACGTGGTCGTGTATCCGGAAGACGGGGCCATCGACGTGCTGACCCCGCCGGATGCGTTCCTGGCGGTCAAGGAAGCGATGGAAGCCGCCGGCCTGGCCCCCGGCCATGCCGAGGTGACCCTGCGCGCGGACAACGACATCGCCGTCGACGCCGAGGTCGCGCCGCAGGTGGTCAAGCTGCTGGACATGCTCGAAGACCTGGACGACGTACAGGCCGTCTATTCCAACGCCGACCTGGGCCAGGACGCGTACGCGTAGGCATCCGTCGTGACCCCCATTCCCGGCATCCTTCCGCCCCGGCCACTCCGTGT
>SEHC01000231.1 GCA_004173415.1 Lysobacteraceae bacterium | reverse complement strand
GGCATGTCCATTTCCTTGGCCAGCTCCTCCGGCGTGGCCTCGCGGCCGTACTGCTGGAGCATCTGCCGGGAAATGCGGTTCAACTTGTTGATCGTCTCGATCATGTGCACCGGAATGCGGATGGTGCGGGCCTGGTCGGCGATCGAGCGGGTGATCGCCTGGCGGATCCACCAGGTGGCGTAGGTCGAGAACTTGTAGCCGCGTCGGTATTCGAACTTGTCCACCGCCTTCATCAGGCCGATGTTGCCTTCCTGGATCAGGTCGAGGAACTGCAGGCCGCGGTTGGTGTACTTCTTGGCGATGGAGATGACCAGGCGCAGGTTGGCCTCGACCATTTCCTTCTTGGCCTTGCGCGCCTTGGCTTCGCCATAGGCCATCGCCCGGCTGATTTCCTTGATGTCGACCAGGTTCAGGTGCATCGCCTGCTCGATGGCGATGGTGGCCTCCTGCTCGGCGATGATCTGCTCGCGCACGTCACGCAGGGCCGAGGACCACTTCTGCTTGCGCTTGAGCACTTCGTCGACCCAGCCCAGGTTGGTCTGGTTGCCTTCCCAGGCGCGGAGGAAGTCCTTGCGCGGCATCTTGGCCGAATTGGTCGACAGGTGCAGCACGCGGCGTTCGTGGTCCTTGATCTGCTGGACCACCTCGCGCAGCTTGCGCACCAGGGTGTCGGTCAGGGCCAGCGGCAGCTTAAGGGTGACGAACACCTCGGCCATCTCGGCACGCAGCTTGACCGCGGCCTTGTTGTCGGCGCCGCTCTTGGCATAGGACTTCTTGAACTTGGCGTAGGCGTCGGCCATCGCCTGCATGCGGCGGGCGACTTCCTCCGGGTCCGGACCGGTCGTCTTCCTCGACCGCTTCCTCGGCTTCGTCTTCCTCGGCTTCGGCGTCGTCGGCGACCGGGGCCACGACCACCGGCTCGGGCACTTCCTCGATCAGGTCGTTGAAGCCGACCACGATCTCGGCCAGGCGCTTCTTGCCCGCCTTGTGGGTTTCGTAGTCTTCCAGCAGCAGCTCGATCGACCACGGGAAGCTGCCCAGCGAGGCCTGGACCTGGCCGAGGCCTTCCTCGATGCGCTTGGCGATGGCGATTTCGCCTTCGCGGGTCAGCAGCTCGACCGTGCCCATCTCGCGCATGTACATGCGCACCGGGTCGGTGGTGCGGCCACCCTCGGTGTCGAGGGTCAGCGCCGCGGCGGCTTCTTCGGCGGCGGTGTCGTCGACTTCACGGTTGCCCGTGCTGTTGCCGGCGAGCAGCAGCGTTTCGGCATCGGGCGCGACTTCGTGCACCTCGATGCCCATGCCGTTGATCATGCCGATGATGTCTTCGATCTGCTCGGCATCGACGATGTCGTCGGGCAGGTGGTCGTTGACTTCGGCAAAGGTCAGGTAGCCCTGTTCCAGGCCCTTGCTGATCAGCAGCTTGATGTCGGATTGTTGGGCAGGACGTTCGTTGGCCATGTGTGCTTGCGCCACCGGATAGGAGAATGGGGAACCCAGCATTATACCCGCCGGGAGGGGGTTGGCGCCTGATCGGGTGGGTCCGGGGATTCATCCGGGGCCTGCGTCCCCACTACCAACGTCAGGGCCGCAGAAGGAAGGTCACCGGCCCGTCGTTGACCAGGCTGATCACCATATGGGCACCGAAACGCCCGGTTTCCACCCCTGGCGGGTGTTTTTGCCGGCAGATCTCGACCAATTGGTTGTAGCCGCGTTCAGCCTCTTCGGGCGGCGCGGCGGTGGTGAAGCTGGGGCGCATGCCCGAGCGGGTGTCGGCGGCCAGGGTGAACTGGCTGACCAGCAGCAGCCCGCCGCCGGTGTCGGCCAGCGAGCGGTTCATCCTGCCTGCCTCGTCGGCGAACACCCGATAGCCCAGCAGGCGTTCGGCCATGCGCTGGAACTGGGCCGGACCATCGCCGGGCTCCACCGCCACCAGGGCCAGCAAGCCGGGGCCGATGGCGCCCACGGTCTGCCCGTCGACGCGGACACTGGCCTGGGTGACGCGCTGGATCAGGGAGAGCATGGGATCGGGTCGGAGGCCTTCGCGGCGGGACCCGGAGCATCGCCTGTTTCGGCGGCCAGGCGAAAGGGGCCGGCCGCCATCCTGTACCCGCTGCCTGAACCGATAGACTTGGCCGATGAACCCCGATCTGTCCGCCGGCCTGCTGTTCCGCGCCACCGCCGTGCTCACCTCCCTGCCCTGGTCCTGGCTGCGCGCCCTGGCCGACCTGCTGGCCTGGGTCTGGGGCCGGCTGGATGCGCGCGAAAGCCAGGTCGCGCGGCGCAACCTGGAGCTGGCCTACCCGGAACTGCTGCCCTCCCAGCGCCTGGACCTGCATCGACGGATCCTGCGCACCACGGCCCGGCAGGCACTGGAAACCCTGCGCTTCTGGACCCACCCGCCGGCCGGCAACCTGGAACGGCTGCGCGAGCGCCACGGCGAGCCGCTCTACGACGCGGCCCTGGCCTCGGGCAAGGGCGTGATCGTGATCGCCCCGCATTTCGGCAACTGGGAGCTGCTCAACCAGTGGCTGGCGTCGCGCGGTCCGATCGCGATCGTCTACGCGCCGCCGGAGTCACCGGTAGGCGATGCGTTCCTGCAGCGGGTGCGCGGCGCCGACAACGTGCGCCAGGTGCGGGCCGAGGGTCCGGCGGTGCGCCAGTTGTGGAAGGTGCTCAAGGACGGCGGCGCGGTGGGGATCCTGCCCGACCAGCAGCCGAAGCTGGGCGATGGCGAGTTCGCCCCGTTCTTCGGCGTGCAGGCGCTGACCATGACCCTGGTGTCGCGGCTGGCGCAGCGGACCGGGGCCACCCTGCTGTTCGCCTGGTGCGAGCGCAGCAGTGCCGACCTGGAGTTCGCGCTGCACGTGGAGCCGGCCCCGGAGGCGATCGCCGATCCCGACCTGGCGGTGGCCGTGGCCGCGCTCAACCTCGGCCTGGAGCGCATTGCGCGCCGCGATCCGGCACAGTACCAGTGGACCTACAAGCGCTACGGCGCCCGCCCGCCGGGAAGCGGCGAACCCAACCCCTACAAGGAACCCCCGCCGGCATGACCGACGATCCCCGCCTGGCCGACGCAACCCCTCCCGCCCTGCCTCACGAGAACCTGGCCATCGACCCGGGCTGGCAGCACCTGCCCCGCCGCGGCACGGTCCTGGCCGCGATCGAAGGCGGCCTGGGCCTGGCCCTGGCCTGCGGTTTCGGCGCGGGAATGCTGTCGCGGCTGGCGGACCTGTCCTCGCCGTGGCTGCTCGCTCCCGCCGGCGCCCTGGCCGGGGCCGCGATCGGCGCCTGGTTCGGCGTGCGACGGCACCGGCGCACCCTGTGGAAGCTGGACGAGGAAGGCTTCGGCCTGCAGCGCGGTCGCTGGTGGCGGACCGAGACCCGGGTGCCGATTTCCCGGGTCCAGCATCTGGACCTGAAGCGCGGTCCGCTGGAGCGCGCGGTCGGCCTGGCCACGCTGGTCATCCACACCGCGGGCACGCGGATGGCCTCGGTCTCGGTGTCGGGCCTGGACGGCGACGATGCCGAGCGGCTGCGCGACCGGCTCGCCCGCCAGCTCGATCCCGAGGACGACGCGCTGTGAGCGAGGCGGCCCTGCCGGTCGACGGCGCCGAACGCCGCCTGCATCCCTGGTCCTGGCTGTTCGTGCTGGTCCAGCAGTTGCGCCAGTTCATCGTGCCGCTGATCGCCCTGGCGGTGTTCGGCGGCGGTGGCGGCCCGGGCGGCTTCTGGGCCGGGATCGGTCCGCTGGTCGCGGTCGGCGTGCTGGTGCTGGTCTCGGTGCTGCAGTACTTCACCTATCGCTACCGGGTGGGCCGCGACAGCCTCAGCGTGCGCGAAGGCTGGCTGCACCGCAGCCTGCGCGAGATCCCCTATTCGCGCATCCACAACGTGGTCCTGCACCAGACCGTGCTGCACCGGATGTTCGACGTGGCCGAGGTCAGGCTGGAGTCGGCCGGCGGGCAGAAGCCCGAGGCGCAGATGCGGGTCCTGCGCCTGGACCAGGCGCTGGCCCTGGAGAACCTGATCAAGCATCGCGGCCAGCTGCCCGATGCCGACGCACCCGTCGTAGCGGTCGACAGCCTGCTGGCCCTGTCGACCGGCGAAGTGGTCCGCCTGGGCCTGGTTTCCAACCGCGGCATGGTGGTGATGGCGGCGGCGTTCGGCGCGGCCTGGCAGGTGTTCCCGGAGCGGCTGATGGCCGACTATTTCGAGGGCTTCGCCCGCCAGCTGTTCGGCTATGCCAGCCACCTGCAGTACGGCTGGATCACCACCGCCGCCGCCGGCCTGGCCCTGGTGCTGCTGGCCATGGCACTGCTGCGCGGCCTGTCGGTGCTGCTGGCGCTGCTGCAGTACCACGGCTTCCGGCTCAGCGAGGAGCGGCGCAGGCTGATGGTGGAGCGCGGCCTGCTGTCGAGGCTGCGGACCAGCGTGGCCCGCCGGCGCATCCAGGCCTGGACCCTGCGCGAAGGCTTCCTGCATCGCCTGTTCAAGCGCCGCAGCCTGCACATCGATACCGCCGTGGCCGAACGCCAGGGCCAGGGCGACCAGCGCGCGCTCAAGGAACTGGCCCCCATCGCCACCCCCGAGGCCTGCGACGCCCTGGTCCAGCACCTGCTGCCGCAGGCGAACTGGCCGCGCACCGACTGGAGGCCGCTGCCGGCCCGCGCGTGGTGGCGCCTGTTCCTGCCGACCGCGTTGGTGCTGGGCGGCGTCTGCGCGGCGTTCACATTGGGCCTGCAACAGCCGTGGGCGTTGCTGCTGCTGTTGTGGTTGCCGTGGAGCGCGTACGCGTCGCGCCAGCAGGCACGACGCGCGGCCTATGCGGTGGACGAGCGCCTGGTCGCCGTGCGCGGCGGCTGGTGGTCGCGGTACTGGCGTTTCGCCGAGATCGACAAGCTGCAGGCGTTGCGCCTGGT
>SEHC01000230.1 GCA_004173415.1 Lysobacteraceae bacterium | reverse complement strand
AGGGCGATGCCCAGCAGCGGCTTCATCGCGGTGAGCAACGGAAGCAGGAAGTAGATGAAGGGCAGGCCCATGAGGTAGTACGACAGCATCCCGCTGTGCAGGTCGCGCATCGCGCGCGGGCCATCCTTCCAGCGTTGCACCACGACCACGTGCACGCCGGTCCACAGGGTTCCCTGGGTGGAGAAGAACGGCGCCACCAGTGCCGAGATGAAGTTGCGGATGGCCAGGGCCAGGTGCGAACGGGTCGGGTCGATGTCGACCGGATCGTCCCTGCGCGCGGGCATGCCGTCGCGCAGGACCGCGTCGCCGGTCACCCAGTCGCCGAACTGGATCACGTAGGTGATCAGGACCAGCGGGATGGCCCGGATGTACATGTCCGCGCTCGGCCAGCCGATGCTGAAGGGCGACATCCGGGCGACGGTGTCGGCGACCGGCGGGACCATCCAGCCCCACTGCACCTGGTAGTCCACCTCGCCGACCAGCGGCCCGACCAGGGCCGCGGCGGCGAAACCGGGCAGCATGCCCAGGCTGACCAGCAGCATCACCCCGCGGTTGCCGTGCTTGAGCTTGTGCAGCGGGATCGAGAACAGGCACACCAGGCAGACCGCGCAGGCTACGGTGGTGGAGATCGGCTGGGTCCAGAGAAACTTCTCCGCATCATCGAAGAACACCTGCTTGAACGAGGCGATTGCCGCGCCGAGGATGATGCCGGCCTTGAGCGTGGGCGGCAGCCATTCCATCAGCTTGCGTCCCAGGCCGGTGATGCCCAGCGCGAACACCAGCGCGGCGAAGCCGATGGACATCGCGGTCATGGCCTGGAAGCGCTGTTCGGGCTGGGTGTACTGGCTGAAGACGAAGGCCATGACCAGCGGCAGCGCGGCGGTGTTCCAGCCCGGCGCATACGGTTCGCCGAACACGTACAGCGCAGCGACCAGCAATACGCTGTGCAGCATGGTGCAGGTCACCGCCTGCTCGAAACCGAGGCCGAAATAGCCCATCAGCAGCGGCACCAGCGCCAGCCCGGTGGCGGTGGAAACCAGCAGGCCCTGGAGGAATTCGGGCCACATCAGCCGCGTGTGGTAGAACGGCAGCCGGAAGGTGAACGGCCCCCAGTTCCAGCCGTCGCGGCGCGCTTGGCCGCTCATGCCGCAGTGCTCCATGAAGTGCGCCGGCCGGCGCTTCGCAAGGGTTCCCATGCCGGCGCCATGCAGGCACGGCCGGACGGCGTTCGCATCGGTTCGATCATCGGCGTTCCCCTCCCAAGGATGCGCGCGAAGGCGTCGTGCCGGTCAGTCGAGCTGTTGCGGCAGCACCACCAGCTTGCCCACCGCCTGGCGGCCCAGCAGCGCCTCCAGGGCCAGCGGTGCCTGGGCCAGCGGATAGCGCCTGGAGATGAGCGGGTGGATCCGGTCTTGGTGCAGCCAGGAGAACAGCAGCTGCATGTTCTCCGCGTTCAGCGCCGGCTCGCGGCGCACGAACTCGCCCCAGAACACGCCCACTAGCGCGCAGCCCTTGAGCAACAGCAGGTTGAGCGCCGGCTTGGGGATCTCGCCGGCCGCGAAACCGACCACCAGGTAGCGGCCGCGCCAGCCGACGCTGCGCAAGGCGGGCTCGGTGAAATCGCCGCCGACCGGGTCGTAGACGATGTCCACGCCGCGTCCGCCGGTCAGCGCCTTGATCCGCTCGCGCAGGTCTTCGCGGCTGTAGTCGATGGTCTCGTCGGCGCCCAGGGCGCGCGCCGCCGCGAGTTTCTCCGGCGAGGATGCCGCGGCGATCACGCGCAGCCCGAGCAGCTTGCCGATCTCCACCGCCGCCAGTCCCACGCCACCCCCGGCGCCCAGCACCAGCAGAGTCTCGCCGGCGCGGGCCTGGGCGCGGTCCTTCAATGCATGCAGAGAGGTGCCGTAGGTCAGCACGAAGCTGCCGGCAAGCTCCAGGGCCTGGTCGCTGGTGTGCTCGGGCAGCGGTATGACGTGGCTGGCCTCGACCAGCACTTCCTGCGCGTAGGCGCCGTGGCTGGTGATGCCGACCACCTTGTCGCCGGGCTTGAGATGCCTGACCTCGCTGCCGACGGCGATGATTTCCCCGGACAGCTCGCCACCGGGCGAAAACGGGAACGCGGGCTTGAACTGGTATTTGCCGGCGACCATCAGGGCATCGGGGAAATTCACCGCGGCCACGCGCGTGCGCACCAGCACCTGGCCCGGCGCGGGCACCGGCGAGGGCAGGTCCTGCAACTGGAGGGAGGAAGGAGGCCCCCAGGCCTCGCAGACGATCGCTTTCATGCGGCTCCAGGCAAAGTCAGGGAAGGGTGGGCGGAAATCAGAAGCGGCCTTCGGTCATTTCATAGACCTTGTTGCGCAGCGCCACCAGGCGCGGGCCGAAGTCCTGGACGAGTTTCTCCCGGGTCATCACCGACACGCGCCCGCTGCAATTGAAGGCGAGCACGCGGCTGCGGTCGGCCGAAACCATCGGCACGCCGATGGCGAACACCTCCGGGTTCCAGTCGCCGAGCGAGAAACAGAAGCCGTAGTGTTCGTAGTCCTGGCGCGCACGGACGATGCCCGCGCGGATCTTCGGCCAGTAACCGGGCTCGCATTCCTGTTCGAATTCGGCCATGCGCTTCTCGAACACGTCCAGCGGCCGCGCGGCCAGGTCGGCGCGGCCCAGCGCGGTCGATCCGTGCGGCACGCGCGCGCCGGCTTCCAGCTTCATCTGGAAGGTCGGGTCGCCCTGGCAGACCTCCAGCAGGACCATGCGGATGCCATCGGCCGCGGCCAGCATCACCGCCGACTGGGTGTAGTCGGCCAGTTCGCGCATCAGCGGGCGCGCGATCGCGACCACGTCGTTGCCTTTCATGAAGGCATGGCCCAGCGACAGCACCGCCATGCCCAGCGAGTATTTTTCCAGTGGCGCCGAGTAGCTCAGGTAGCCCAGCGAGGCCAGGGTGAAGGTCAACCGCGACACGGTCGGCTTGGGCAGCCCGGTCTGCCGTGCGATTTCCTGGTTGCCCAGGTGCTGGGCGCCGTACTCGAAGCAGCGCAGGATCGAGAAGGCGCGCGCAACCGAGTTGACGAACTGCGGGTGGTCCTCGTCGATGGACTGGTTGAAGGTGTCGATGTTGCGCTTGGGGTTACCCATGGTCGGAGTTCCTGGAATGCCTTGCGGTCATGCGCCGGCCGCCACCGCGTGGCGGGTCAGCTCGAGTCGCGCGATGGTGCCGCGATGGACTTCGTCGGGGCCGTCGGCCAGCCGCAGCGAGCGGATCCCCGCATAGGCGCTGGCCAGCGGGAAATCGCCGCTGACCCCCGCACCGCCGTGGGCCTGGATGGCCCAGTCGATGATCCGGCAGGCCATGTTTGGCGCGACGACCTTGATCATGGCGATTTCGGCGCGTGCGACCTTGTTGCCCACCGTGTCCATCATGTACGCCGCCTTCAGGGTCAGCAGGCGCGCCTGCTCGATCAGGCAGCGCGATTCGGCGATGCGCTCGTGCCAGACCGAGTGGTCGGCGATGCGCTTGCCGAAGGCCACGCGCGCCTGCACCCGCCGGCACATCAGTTCGAGCGCGCGCTCGGCCACGCCGATGGTGCGCATGCAGTGGTGGATGCGTCCCGGCCCCAGGCGGCCCTGCGCGATCTCGAAGCCGCGGCCTTCGCCGAGCAGCAGGTTGGCGGCCGGGACGCGCACCCCGCGCAGCTCGATTTCCATGTGCCCATGCGGTGCGTCGTCGTAGCCGAACACGCTCAACGGACGCAGCACCTCGATGCCGGGCGCGTCGGCGGGGACCAGGATCATCGATTGCTGCTGGTGGGTGGCGGCGGACGGATCGGTCTTGCCCATCACCACGTAAAGCGCGCAGCGCGGGTCGCCCGCGCCCGACGCGAACCACTTGCGGCCATCGATGACGTAGTCGTCGCCGTCGCGGCGCAGCGAGCACTGGATGTTGGTGGCGTCGGAGGAGGCGACCGCCGGCTCGGTCATCAGGAACGCCGAGCGGATCCGGCCTGCCAGCAGCGGCTCCAGCCAGCGATCCTTCTGCGCCTCGCTGCCGTAGCGCTCCAGCGTTTCCATGTTGCCGGTGTCCGGCGCGGA
>SEHC01000229.1 GCA_004173415.1 Lysobacteraceae bacterium | reverse complement strand
TGGCCCCAGGTCGCACTGGTGGCGAACTACGTCGATGGCTATGAGCGGGAGTACGCCAGGGCCTGGGGCGCGGCGGACCAGTTGATCGGCCTGCTCCGCTCGCAGGGCCTGTTCCAGGTGCGGAAACCGCAGAACGGCACCAGCAAGTTCTACCTGTCCACGGCCGGCGTGGCGCCGGCCACCCTGGCCGAACGCGCACTCCGGCAGGGGATCATCCTTCCCGACGGTCCACCGGCCGAGGAAATCGGCCTGCAGGTGAACGCGACGATCCTGCGCCGGCCAGTCGAATCGCTGGCGCGGTCCTTCGCCGGATTGCTGCAGGCTTAAGTTTTCGCCGGGACCCGCGCCCGTCCCTGCGGCAGGCAGGCGGACAGGCGTCGCAACCCGGCTGGATCGCAGCGAAACCCGCGGCGCTCCGGTCCGGCTGGGCGGAAATTGGCGGGTTTCGCCTTCGGCCCTGCCCGGGCTGGCGGCTGCCTTATTCGCCCAGTGCCCTGGCCACGAACGGCGGCGCGACCAGCACGCCGGTGTGCAGGTGCGCGCTGTAGTACAGCGTCTCGAACGACTTGCTGCTGGCGTCGCCTTCGCGGAAATCGAAGCCCTGGCCCTTGCGCGCCAGGGTCACGCTCCACCAGCCGGTCGGGTAGCAGGGCTGCGGGAAGGGCAGGGTCTTGAAGGTGCTGAAGCCGGCCTTGCCCATCTCCGCGCGCATTTCCTTGATCAGGTCGAGCAGGGCCAGCGGCGATTCCGATTGCTGCACCAGGATGCCGTCGTCCTTGAGCGCGCGGAAGCAGGACTCGTAGAAGGACTTGTTGAACAAGCCCTCGGCCGGACCCACCGGGTCGGTCGAATCCACGATCACCACGTCCACGCTGCCGGCCGGGCAGTTGGCCATGTAGGCCACGCCGTCGTCGAACAGCAGCTCCGCGCGCGGATCGCTGTTGCTGTCGCACAGCTCGGGGAAATACTTCTCCGACATGCGCGTGACCTGCTCGTCGATGTCGCACTGGGTCGCGCTCTGCACGCCCTGGTGCTTGAGCACCTCGCGCAGGGTGCCGCAGTCGCCGCCGCCGATGATCACCACGCGCCTGGGATCGGCATGGGTGTACAGCGCCGGGTGGCTGATCATCTCGTGGTAGAAGAAGTTGTCGCGGCTGGTCAGCATCACCGCGCCGTCGATCAGCATCAGGTTGCCCCAGTCGGTGGTGGCGTGGATCTCGATCTTCTGGAACGGCGACTGCACTTCGTCCAGCTTGCCGGTGGTGCGGAAACCAATGGCCGAGCCGGTGGGCTGGAAGTGCTCGATGTACCAGGTATCGTCGTTTGTCATCGCCGTGGAGCCGGTTGCGGAATGGGGCGCGAATTGTACCGGATGGCGCGTTAGCGGCCGGGTGATGGCTTAGCATCGGCGGCAACGTGGAGAGGACCTGCAATGCGATCAGCCGAAGCGCGGCGTCAGTTGGTGGAACGTCTTGAGCAGGAAGCCGAGCAATCGCCGGGCCGCTACCGGTTGAAGCTGGCGCTGCTGGCCGCGCTGGGCTACGCCGTGCTGCTGGTGGCGCTCGCGGCCACCCTGGGCCTGTTGCTGTTCATCATCGGCTACATGCTGGTGGTGCGTCCGCCGCTGGATCCCTACATGGCGATCCCGGTCATCGTGCTGGGCCTGTCCGGGGCGGTGGTGTGGCGGGCCCTGTGGATCCGCTTCGTGGTGCCGCCGGGCCATGTCCTGCAAGCCGGAGAAGCGCCGGAACTGCACGCCGAGGTGGAGCGCATCCGTGGGTCGGTCGGTGCCGAGCCGCTGCATGGCATCGTCATCGATGCCGAACTCAATGCCGCCGCCGCGTATGTGCCGCGCGGGATCGGCCCGTGGGGGCAGCGGCATTACCTGATCCTGGGCCTGCCTCTGCTGCATGCACTGGACCGCAGGGAACTGGCCGCGGTGATCGCGCACGAGTTCGGCCATTTCCATGGCGGCCATGGCCGTTTCGGCGGCTGGATCTACCGCCTGCGCAGCAGCTGGCAGCGGCTGCTCGAGGGCATGGCCGGCAGTGGCGGCATGGCCGGCGGCCAGCTGCTCTGGCTGTTCTTCCGCTGGTATGCGCCGTACTTCGACGCGTACAGCCAGGTCCTGGCGCGTCGCCAGGAATACGCCGCCGATGCAGTCGGTGCGCAGGTGGCCAGCGCCGATGCAATGACCGGCGCGCTGCTGCGCATGGCCCGGGTCTCGGAGTGGATGTCGGCAGAGTTCTGGCCCGACGTGCATAATTCCGCGCGCGGGCAGGCCTATCCGCCGATCGCGGTGCACGAGCAGCTCGTCCAGGGCATGGCGCGGGAGCGCCTGTGCGAGGCCAACACTCCCGCCTGGTTGTTGGCGCGCCAGGCCGACCCCGACGATACCCACCCGACCCTGGCCAAGCGCGCCGCCGCGCTGGAGGTCGACCCGTTGCAACCGACCGGAGCGCCGGGCGCGGCCGCTGCCGACATGCTGGGCGGACTGGACGCATCCCTGCAGCAGCGCTTCAGCCAAGAATGGCGCACTTCGGTCGAAATCGAGTGGAAGGAACGGCACCGGCTGGCCCAACGCGAACGCCAGCGCCTGGCGGAACTGCAGGCCCATCCGGCGCACACCGCCGCCGAAGCGCTGGAGCTGGCCTGCCTGGTCCAGGACCATCAACCGGGGATCGATGCCTTGCCTCTTTTCCAGGAGGCGTTGGCGCGTGCGCCCTCCAGCGCCACCGGCCACTATCGCCTTGGGTCCTTGCTGCTCGCACGCGGCGATGAAGGGCAAGGCGTGTCGCATCTGCAGCAGGCGATGGAGCTGGATGCCGCGCTGGTCGAGCCTTCGCTGCAGGCGATGCAGCGTCGTTTGCGCGGACAGCCGGCGGAGTCGCCGCTGCAGCTCGCGGCCGAGGCACTGGGCAGGCGATACCTGGCCCGTGCCCAGGGTACTCAGGCCGGGGATGAGGACGGGCTGGGGCCACACGCCCTGGACCCGGGCCAGTTGCATGGCCTTGCCCGCGCGCTGCGCGGCCATGCCAAGGTGCGCCGGGCCTGGCTCGTGCGCCGGCGCCTGGCCGGCACCGAGGTCATGCCGCATTTCCTGCTGTTGCTGGACTGGTCCGGATCGGTGGCCAGCGAACGCGCCGCGCAGCCGCGCATCGCTTCGCAAATCGGCTTGCCTGGAAGTTGCACCGTGCTGACCCGTTCCAGCGATGCCGCGCTGGCGCGCAGGATCAGGCAGGACGCGGGCGAGGCGGTGTACGCACGGCCGTAACCGGAGGGCGACGACGACGGCGGTAGAATGCGCGTCCGTTTTCCCCAGCCGAGCCCGAACCATGTCCACCTGGTCCCAAGACCAAGCCCGCAAGACCTATTCCATCCCGCATTGGGCGGAAGGGTATTTCGACGTGGATGCGGCCGGGCAGGTAGTGGTCAGTCCGCAGGGCACGGCCGGGCCGTCGGTCGCGCTGGCCCAGGTCGTCGACCAGGCGCGGGCCCATGGCGCGCGGATGCCGCTGCTGGTGCGTTTCCCCGAGATCCTCGGCGACCGCCTGGGCAAGCTGCAGTCGGCCTTCGGCCAGGCCATGTCCGAATGGGAGTATGCCGGCGGCTACACTGCGGTCTACCCGATCAAGGTCAACCAGCACCGCGGCGTGGCCGGCACCCTGGCCTCGCACAGCGGCGAGGGCTTCGGCCTGGAGGCCGGCAGCAAGCCGGAATTGATGGCGGTCCTGGCCCTGTCGCGGCCGGGCGGGCTGATCGTCTGCAACGGCTACAAGGACCGCGAATACATCCGCCTGGCCCTGATCGGCCGCAAGCTGGGCCTGCAGACCTTCATCGTGATCGAGAAGCCTTCCGAGCTCGACCTGGTGATCGAGGAGGCCGCCGCGCTCGGAGTCAAGCCGGGACTGGGCGTGCGCATGCGCCTGGCTTCGCTGGGCGCGGGCAAATGGCAGAACAGCGGCGGTGACAAGGCCAAGTTCGGCCTGTCCCCGCGCCAGGTGCTGGACCTGTGGAAGTCGCTGCGCGACAGCGGCCTGCAGGACACGCTGGGCCTGCTGCATTTCCACATGGGCTCGCAGATCTCCAACGTGCGCGACATCGCCAACGG
>SEHC01000228.1 GCA_004173415.1 Lysobacteraceae bacterium | reverse complement strand
CGGGCCAGCAGGATCGGGACCACGCGCAGGTCGTTGACGATCGAGAGCAGCAGCCTGCGCAGGCCCTCGTTGTTGCCGGCGACCTGGCGCTCCGCATGCAGCGCCCAGACCTGGGCCGCCGCATTCTGTCCGTCCAGCAACCCGGCCACGCCCACTTGCCCGGCGTAGGCGGACTCGAGCGAATCCTGCAACGCCGGAACGCCGAACAGCAGCGCCGCCAGCAGCACGTCGGCCTCGGCCGCCAGGCCGGCCAGCGCCTCCAGCGTGTCGACCAGCACCGGCCACGGGTCAGGCATCCCTGCCTCCACGCCGGGCGCGGACAGGGCCGCGGCGAGGACCGCCCGCGTCTGCGCCGGGAGCGCCTCGGCTGAACGGGATTGCAGCCAGGTTTGCAGCGTAACGGAAGGCACGGCGTGCGGTGGTGGGTCAGGCGGGAGAGTGACTACACTAGCGGCCTTGCGTCCGGAGGAACACCCATGAAAGCACTTCGCACCACCCTCGCCATCCTTGCATTCGCCTTCGCGCCGCTGGCCTGGGCCCAGTCCGCGCCGCTGACTTCGAACGTGGAGCAGCAGATGAGCGCCGACGAGTTCAAGGCCGCCGGCCTGGACAAGCTGAGCGCGCAGGAACTGGCCTCGCTCAATGCCTGGCTTCAGCGCAAGGTCGGCCAGGAAACCGCCAAGGCGGTCGAGGTGGCCAAGGAGGAAGGCCGCCAGGAAGTGAAGGAAAAGAACCGCGGCTTCTTCGACTTCGGTTCCACCGAGGCGATCGAGAGCAACATCGTCGGCGAGTTCAAGGGCTTCGCCAACGGACGCAAGTACACCTTGCAGAACGGCCAGGTCTGGGAGCAGGTCGAAGCCGCTTCGCTGGAAGGCGTGCGCCGCACCGACCCCAAGGTGACGATCAAGCCGGGCCTGTTCAACAACTGGTTCCTGCGCGTCGACGGCTACAACACCCCGGCCAAGGTGCGCCGCATCAAGTAATCCGCTGGCTCGCGGCCCCGCTCTGCGTCAGCCCAGCGCCTGCAGGCGCTGGGCCAGTTTCTTCGGCGAGATGCCGCTGCGCGCGCCCAGCTCCTGGGCGAACAGCGACACGCGCAGTTCCTCCAGGTCCCAGCGCAGGGCCTGCCACTCCGGACGGCTGGCCTGGCCGCGCGCGGCGGCCGCCTGCAGCGCATCCACGAACGGTTTGAGTTCCAGCATGCGCGCCTGGTCCCGGGCCGGGTCGCGCTTGGCGCGTTCGGCACGCAACGCCATCGCCTTCAGGTAGCGCGGCATCTGCGCCAGCGCCTCGGCCGGCGTCTCGCGCAGGAAGCCTGGACGCACCAGCGCCTGCAGCTGCGCGCGCAGGTCGTCCAGGTTGCCGCGCGCCCAACCCATCAACGGCGAGTCCAGTTGCGGCTTCACTTCGGCCGCGCCGGCGAGGATGGCCTCGGCCAGCTGCAGCCGCTGCATCGCTTCGCCGAACAGCTGCCTGCCTGCCTCGTCGCGGCGGCGCTCGAAAGCGGCGCGGTCGCGGATGTCGTCCAGCCCCTGGTCGAGCAGCGCATTGGTCGCCGCCTCCACCAGGTCGCCGCGCAGACGCTCCTGCGACTCGATCGCCGCATACAGCAGCCCGGTCTTGGGCGAAACCGGCAGTTGCTTGCGCGCCGACTTGGCCTTGTCGGCCAGGGTGATCTCGAGCAGCCGCCGCACCCCGCGCGGATGCGCCGCATCGGCTTCGGCGCGATCGGCGAACACCCGCAGGGCCACGCTTTCGCCCTCGTCGACCAGGGCCGGGTAGGCCGGCACACCTGCCTCGCCCGGGACCTGGCGCGGTATCGGCGTAGCCGGGAAATCCCGCAGCCCGGTCGCGGCCATCTCGCGGCCGGCCCGCGCGGCGAAGGCGTGCCCGGCGCGGTCGCCGAAGCGCGCGCGCAACTGCTCCAGTTCGCGCGACTCGGCCAGCACCTTGCCGTCGGCGTCGCGCAGGCGCAGGTTCATGCGCAGGTGCGGTTCCAGCGCCGCCTCGTCGAAATCGAGCGCGGCCACCGGCGCACCGGCGGCGCGGCTGAGGAAACGCGCCAGTTCCCCGCGCAGCTCGTCGGCCGACGGACTGGCGTGCGCCTCGGCGAAGGCGCGGCCGAAATCCGGTGCCGGCACGTAGTTGCGACGCAGGGCCTTGGGCAGGCTGCGGATCAACGCGGAGGCCTTCTCACCGATGAACCCCGGCGCCAGCCACGACAGGCGCGCGGCGTCGAGCGCGTTGAGCAGGTGCAGGGGCACGTCCAGGCTCACGCCGTCGTCGGCCGCGCCGGGCTCGAAGCGGTAATGCAGCGGCAGGCGCGCATCGCCCAGCGGGAAGTATTTCGGGAAGCGGTCTTCCTCGTTGCCCTCGCCCGGCAGCAGGTCGGCCAGGGTCCAGTGCAACGCGCGGCGCGCGTCCGGCGTCAGCTTCTTGTACCAGGCATCCAGTCCCGCGGCGGAATGCAGGTCGGAGGGAATGCGATCCAGGTACCAGCGCGCCTGCCAGTCCTCGTCGGCTACGATGCCGGCGCGGCGCAGCTTGGCTTCCTCTTCGCGCGCCTGCTCCAGGACCTTCAGGTTGTCGGCGACGAAGCCGGCGCGGGTGTTGATCTCGCCGGTCACCAGGCCCTGGCGGACGAAGATCTCGTGCGCTTCCTGCGGCGCGATGCGGCCGTAATGCACCGGCTTCTTCGGCGCCAGGACCAGCCCGAACAGGCTGATCTGCTCCGATGCCAGCACGTGGCCCTGGGCGCGCGACCAGTGCGGATCGAAATGCTTGCGCGCCAGCAGGTGCGGCAGTTCGGCGATGACCCAGTCCGGCTCGATCGACGCGTTGGTCAGGCCCCACACCCGCGCGGTGTCCAGCAGGGTAGCGCTCAGCACCCAGGGCGGCGGTTTCTTCGCCAGCACCGAGCCGGGAAACAGCTGGTAGCGGCGCTGGCGCGGCGCGAGGAAATCGCCCTTCTCGGTCTTGTGCCCGACCTGGGTCGGCAGGCCCGCGAGCAGCGCCCGGTGCAGGGCGACGTAGGCACGAGGGGAAAGGAACGGGGAACGGGTATCCGCATCCGCATTCTTCCCCTCTCTCGTTACTCGTTTCTCTCCACTCGTTCCCCGCTCCTCCCAGCCCAGCTCCGCGCACAACAGCAGCAACTGCCGGTGCAGCTCGCGCCATTCGCGCATGCGCAGGAAGCCGAGGAAATGGCGCTCGCACCAGTCGCGCAGCCGGGACTGGGTCAGTTCCTCGTGCGCGTCGCGATAGGCTTCCCACAGCTTGAGGATGCCGACGAACTCGGACCTGGGGTCGGCGAACTTCGCGTGCGCGTTGTCGGCGGCCTCGCGCGCCTCGGGCGGGCGTTCGCGCGGATCCTGGATGCCCAGGAACGAGGCGATCACGGTCATTTCCCGCAGCGTGCCGTTGGCTTGCGCGGCGACCAGCATCCGCGCCAGCTTGACGTCGACCGGCAGGCGCGCCATCTGCCTGCCGATGGCGGTGAGCGTGCGGTCGCCGTCGGCCTGGCCGACCGCGCCCAACTCCACCAGTTGCTGCCAGCCATCGGCGATGGCGCGTTCGTCCGGCGGCTCCAGGAACGGGAAATCCTCGATCCGGCCCAGGCCCAGCGAGAGCATGCGCAGGATCACCCCGCTGAGGCTGGAGCGGCGGATCTCGGGGTCGGTGAACTCGGGCCGCGACTGGAAATCGGCTTCGGCATACAGGCGATAGCAGATGCCGTCGGAGATGCGGCCGCAGCGGCCCTTGCGCTGGTTGGCGCTGGCCTGCGACACCGGTTCGATGTGCAGGCGGTCGAGCTTCTGGCGCGGGCTGTAGCGCTTGACCCGTGCATAGCCCGGATCGACCACGTATTTGATCCTGGGCACGGTCAACGAGGTTTCGGCGACGTTGGTGGCCAGCACCAGGCGCCGCTTCGGACCCGGGTTGAAGACCTTGTCCTGGTCGCGCGCCGACAGCCGCGCGTACAGGGGGGTGACCTCGGTCTCGCGGTACTTGCGCCGTTCCAGCGCCTGGTGCGCATCGCGGATCTCGCGCTCGCCCGGCAGGAACACCAGCGCGTCGCCGCGCGGATCCTGGCGGGTGATCTCGTCGATGGCGGCGACGAT
>SEHC01000227.1 GCA_004173415.1 Lysobacteraceae bacterium | reverse complement strand
CGTCTGTGCGCTGGTTGAGAGTCCGGCATAATCGGACCGATGATGGATATCGCCATGGTTCCCGAACTGCCGAAGAGCCTGGAATGGCTCAATGCCCCGGCCACCTCCCTGCATGAGCAACGCGGGCGGGTGGTCGTCCTGGTCTTCGTCAACGCGGCCTCGGCCTGGTGCTGGCAGCGGCTGCGCGACGCGGCCCAGCTGCAGACCCGCTATCCCGGTCGCCTGCAACCCCTGGCCGTGCACGTGCCGCGCTTCGAATCCGAGCGCGACCCGCAGCATGTGCTGAAGCAGCTGCGCCGGCAGGGCGTGGCGTTTCCAGTGGCCCAGGACCGCGACTGGCATGCCTGGCAGCATTTCGACGTGCAGGCGTGGCCGACCGTGTTGCTGATCGACGCCGAAGGACGCGAGCGCGGCCGGATCACCGGCCTGGATTCGATGGCCGAACTGGAGCGGCCGCTGGCGGCGCTGTGCGATGCCCTGCCGCTGCCCAACGACGACGATGCCCAGCCCACGGGCGAAAGCAATCCCGAGCCGCGGCTGCCGCTGCTGTTCCCAAGCGGCCTGGCCGCCACCGCGGACCGGCTGTACGTGGCCGACAGCGGCCACCACCGCATCCTCGAGTGCACCCATGCCGGCCGCGTCCTGCGCCAGTTCGGCATGGGCACCGCCGATTTCGTCGATGGCGACCTGGAGCAGTCCGCCTTCCGCCGCCCGCACGGGTTGTCGGTGGTCCGTGACGTGCTGTACGTGGCCGACAGCGGCAACCATGCCTTGCGCCGGATCATGCTGCGTAGCGGCCGCGTGGACACGATCTGCGGCAACGGTCGCGCCGGCGAGCCGGTCGCGGGCATAGTCGCCAATGCGCGCGACACCGCCCTCAACCAGCCGCAGGCGGTGGTCGCCACCGACAGCGAGGTGCACCTGGCCCTGGCCGGGGACAACCGCATCTGGACCTACGGGCTGGGCCGCGGCGAGCTGAGCTGCCGCGCCGGTTCGGGGCAACTGGAAGTCCGCGACGGCAGTGGCGTGATGGCGGCGTTCGCCCAGCCGGTGGCTCTGGCAGCGGTACAGCAGATGCTCTACGTCTGCGACGCGCTGGGTTCGGCGATACGTTCGGTGCAGTTGCGCAACGGCACGGTGCAGACCCTGGTAGGGCAGGGGCCGTGGGAATTCGGCGATGCCGATGGTCCGCGCCAGCAGGCCCGGCTGCAGAATCCCCAGGCCATCGCGCTCAGCCCCGATGCGCCACTGCTGTGGATCGCCGATACCGGCAACGGCAGCCTGCGCACCCTCAGGCTGGGTGGCGGCGAGCTGTCCACCGTAGCCCTGCCGCGACGCCTGCAGGGCGTGTCCGGCCTGTCGATCGCCGGCGGGGCGTTGTGGATCGCCGAGACCGACGCCCACGCGGTGTTGCGCTACGATCTGGCCAGCGCCGAACTGGCCCGGGTTGCGATCGACGAGTGACGGGCAAGGTCGTGGCGGGTGGATTCGACGGCAAGGCCTATGCGGCGGGATTGAGTACCGCGCCCGGGGTCTACCGCATGTACTCGGCCGACGACACCCTGCTCTATGTCGGCAAGGCCGGGGCGCTGCGCAAGCGCGTTGCCAGCTACTTCAGCAACACCGCCAAGAGTCCGCGGACCCACGCCATGCTGGCCCAGGTGGCGCGCATGGACGTGACCGTGACCCGCACGGAGGGCGAGGCGCTGCTGCTGGAGAACCAGCTGATCAAGTCGCTGTCGCCTCGCTTCAACGTCTCCCTGCGCGATGACAAGAGCTACCCCAGCGTGCTGCTGACCACCGAACAGTGGCCGCGGATCGCCATGCATCGCGGCCCGAAGGCGGTGCCCGGGCGCTACTTCGGGCCGTACCCGGGGGTTGGCGCGGTCCGCGACACCCTTAACCTGATGCAGAAGCTGTTCAAGATCCGCAATTGCGAGGACAGCGTGTTCCGCAACCGCACCAGGCCCTGCCTGCAACACCAGATCGGCCGCTGCAGCGCGCCCTGCGTTGGCCTGGTGGATGCAGCCGAATATGCCGAGTCGGTGCGCCGCGCGGCGCTGTTCCTGGACGGGCGCAGCGACGAACTGACCAGCGAGCTGGGCAACGCCATGGAAGCGGCAAGCGCGCGCCTGGAGTTCGAGCAGGCGGCGCGTTTGCGCGACCTGGTCGGTTCCCTGCGCAGCATGCACTCGCGCCAGTACGTGGATGGCCGCGCCGCGGACCTGGACGTGCTGGCCTGCGCCATGCAGGGCAGTGGCGCCTGCGTGCTGCTGCTTGCTTTCCGCGATGGCCGCAACCTGGGCACGCGGGCGTTCTTTCCGCGCACCAATGGCGAGGACAGTGCGGCCGAGGTGCTGTCGGCTTTCGTTTCCCAGTACTACGCCGAACACACCCCTCCGGGCGAAATCGTGCTGGACCGTGAAATCCCCGATGCCGGGTTGATCGAGAAGGCATTGGCCGCCGCCGCGGAACGCAAGGTGCAACTGAAATGGAGCGTGCGCGGCGAGCGCGCAGGCTACCTGCAGCTGGCCGCCCGCAATGCCGAGATCTCCCTGGCCAGCGAGCTCTCCAGCCGCAACGCGCAGCAGGTGCGCGGCGAAGCCCTGCGCGACCTGCTGGGCCTGGCCGAGCCGGCGAGGCGGATCGAGTGCTTCGACATCAGCCACACCATGGGCGAGGCCACGGTGGCCTCGTGCGTGGTGTTCGACGCCGCCGGTCCGGTACGCTCCCAGTACCGGCGCTACAACATCAGCGGGATCGAGCCGGGCGACGACTATGCGGCCATGCGCCAGGCGATCGAGCGCCGCTTCCGTCGCGCGATGGAAAGCGATGCGACCGATGCGCGCGCCGATGCCGAGCACGGGAGCCTGGTGGTGTTGCCCGACGTGCTGCTCATCGATGGCGGCGCCGGACAGCTGGGCCAGGCCCGCGCGGCGCTGGCGGAGCTGGGCGTGGAGGGCGTGGTCCTGGTCGGGGTGGCCAAGGGCGTCGAGCGCCGGGCCGGCCACGAAACCCTGATCCTGGCCGACGGCAGGGAAGTGAATCCAGGCGCCGCCTCGCCGGCGTTGCAGCTGATCCAGCAGGTCCGCGACGAGGCCCACCGTTTCGCCATCACCGGCCATCGTGGCAAGCGCCAGAAGGCGCGCATGACCAGCAAGCTGGAGGACATCGCCGGCATCGGGCCGCGCCGCCGCGCCAGCCTGCTCAAGCATTTCGGCGGCCTGGCCGGGCTGAAGGCCGCGGGCATCGACGAGATCGCGCGGGTCGAGGGCATCAACGCCGCGCTGGCGCAACGAATCTACGCTAACCTGCATGGGTTGGCGCCCCCGGTGGCGCCTCCCGTGGCAGGAAACGAGCAAGCCGAGCAATGAAGTTGACTGTACCCACGTGGTTGACCCTGCTGCGGATCCTGATGATCCCGGTGCTGGTCGTGGTGTTCTACCTCCCCTATACGTGGACCAACTTCGCCTCGGTGTTCGTATTCGTGCTGGCGGCGCTGACCGACTGGCTGGATGGCTGGATCGCGCGCCGCTTCAACCAGCATTCCGCCTTCGGCGCTTTCCTGGATCCGGTCGCCGACAAGCTGATGGTGGCGGTGGCGCTGTTCCTGATCGTGCAGGGCCATCCCACCCCATGGATGGCGTTCTGGGCCGCGGTCATCGTCGGCCGCGAGATCGCGGTGTCGGCACTGCGCGAATGGATGGCCGAACTGGGCCAGCGGGCCAAGGTCAAGGTCGCTGCGCTGGGCAAGTTCAAGACCATCGTGCAGATGGTCGCACTGGGCTGCCTGCTGTATTCGGTGACCCCCAACAATCAGCTCGGGGCGGGCGCCGGGATCTGGATGGGCAGCGCGGTTTTCCATCTCGGCGACTGGCTGCTGGCGATTGCCGCGATCCTCACCCTGTGGTCCGGAGCCCTTTATTTACGGGCTGCCTGGCCAAGCTTGCGCGACGATGAACGCAAGGCTGTTGACAGTTCGCGGAAGGACGGTAAAATTCCAGATCTCACGACGCGGGAATAGCTCAGTTGGTAGAGCACGACCTTGCCAAGGTCGGGGTCGAGGGTTCGAGTCCCTTTTCCCGCTCCAGTTTCGAACACAACCCCGTTCGCGGGGTTTTG
>SEHC01000226.1 GCA_004173415.1 Lysobacteraceae bacterium | reverse complement strand
TTCCTGACGGCGTGCTAACAAGCCGTGGCTACCATCACCCCATGAAACTGACCCGTGAAGAGCTGGACGCCCGGTTGGATACCCTGGCGGCGAACGTTGTCCAGATGCGGGAGGGCAGCGCCGAGCCGCTGAGGGATGCGTTCGACAGGGCCGCCGCTGAGTTGTCGAGTGATGCCGGTCCAGACGATGTCGGCCACGTCTGGTCGCGTCTGCAATGCATCCAGCGTGATGCTGGCCTGATTCCGGGCGATGAGGAGCCCTGCGGCGGCGGCGAAGGCCAACCGGATGACGATGCAGTCAGCCAGTGAAACCGGCCAGGTTCGGAGCCGCTTCGGAGTAGACATGCTGCTGGCCCAACTGGCAGCCGACATGCCGAGGCTTCTGGAGGATCGCAATACATCCTTTCGGGAATTCGAGGGCCGCGCCTGTCAGATATTGGCCGTCACCGCACCTGGGGACGAGGACTACGTGGACGAAGTGCTCGGGGCCTATGTCGCCCGGGCCAGGTTGAATGGGTAAGCACCGCTCTGCCCTATCCCGCAGGTTCTACCAGCGTGACCCCAGGGAAGTCGCGCCGGAGCTATTGAACAAGGTTTTCATGGGTCCGGATGGACGAAGTGGGCGGATCGTGGAGGTAGAGGCTTACTGCGGCGCCGAGGATCCAGCGGCCCACACCTATCGAGGGCCGACCAGGCGCAACGCCACGATGTTCGGCGAGGCCGGGCACATGTACGTGTATTTCACCTACGGCATGCACTGGTGCGCCAACGCGGTATTCGGACAGGTTGGCGAGGGAGTTGGGGTGCTGATTCGCGCATTGGAGCCCCTGGAAGGCATCGAACGTATGCGAGCATCCAGACCACGCGCCAAGCGCGACACGGAGCTCTGCAGCGGCCCAGCGAGGCTTGCCCAGGCGCTGGGCATCACGGGGGCCAACGATGGCGCCGACCTCGTCGTGGGCGACCAGGGATTCAAGATACTTGACGATGGAATCCCGTCCCCCGACACGCCGATGGCGTCACCTCGCATCGGTATATCCAAGGCGGTCGAACTCCCGTGGCGCTGGCATGTGGCCAAAAAAAGGGGTCAGGTTCATTTTGTGGAGCCAGCGTAGCCCGGGTAAGCGAAGCGCACCCGGGGCGCTTCACACGGGAACTCCACGTGCCCCGGGTGCGGCCGTTGGCCTTACCCGGGCTACCGTACTTTTCCTACAGTCTGGCCGCGGCTTGGTTGGTCAACCTTGCCGTATGGTCAGATATCGCCGCAATCGGATTGCAGGCGCAACGTACTTCTTCACCGTGACGTTGCGCGACCGCAGGAGCGACCTGCTGGTGCGTGAAATAGAAGCGTTGCGCCAGGCGTGGCGGGCGGCGGCTGTTCGCGTTCCACACACGGTCATAGCCGCGGTGGTGCTGCCCGATCATCTGCATGCCGTCATCCGCATGGAAGACGAAACCGCGAACTACCCGCGCCTTTGGCAGGACATCAAGAAAGGTTTCACCCGTAGAACGGCCACGCCCGGTTCCACATCGGCATGGCAGTCCCGCTACTGGGAACGCACAGTGCGTGACGAGAAAGAACTAAGGAGACACGTGGACTACGTGCATATCAACCCGCTCAAGCATGGGCTGGTGGAGGTGTTGAAGGACTGGCCGCATTCCACCTCCCATCGTCATGTGGAAAGGGGCTGGTTGCCGCCGGACTGGGCCGCTTCGGGCGGCGTGACCGGTGAGTATGGCGAACGGTGACGCCGTTCCCCGGGTGCGCTGCGCGTAGCCGGGCTACTTGCTGAAACACCACGTGCCCCCGGGTGCGGCCGGTGGCCTTGCCCGGGCTACTCGCTAACCCAGCCTACGCTTGCTTTTAACGTGTAGGGTGGGCTCAAGCCCACCGCACTTCGTTCCGTTGCGGGACATCCGATGGTTGGCTACGGTGGGCCGAGGCCCATCCTAGGGACCTTCAACACGGGAGAGGGAATGAAACGGTACCGATGGATCACCGCTCTGGTAAGCCTGCTCGTCTGCACAAGCTGCGGCGCCGTCGAGGACAAGTCGCCGATTGAGAGCCTTCCCGGCAACTGGGGTTGGGAAGGAACCGACGAGTGCACGGTCGCTCCTGCGGCGCATCGAATCAGCTCCCAGGGACGGCGGATGCACATAACCCATTCACCCCTGCGCGAGGACGGCACCCGCGAGCCGCGAAGGGAGGCGAACTACACGGTGTCGGGTCGCAGCGGGAACGTCTTGCACATGGCCATGGATGGAGAGGACAGGAAAGACGACCAGGGCGCATTGGTCACCTGGGATCTGGTTGCATTGGATTCCGACACCTATTGCTGGCGGCGCAACGACTGGCCCGCTGGTTCTTGCACCGGGAAGGTCCAACGCTGCAGGCAAGCGCAGTCTGGCAAGTGACACGGCGTGGGCAGGCAATGCCCGGCGGGGAGCAGGTCGCACGCGACGGACATGGGGTGAAGGCCTGCTTATAGTCTTCTCCAGCGTCGCAGCGGCGCCGAAGAGCTGTACAACGTTTGTATAACCCGCTGTTGGACGAGCAGCTAACGACGCCTTGATCAACATCCCTCGCGTCGCCATTCCCGGCGCCGTTGACCTGATCGATGGAGATCCCCATGCGTACCTGGTTGCTGCTCCCCCTTGCTGCCCTGTTTGCGACCTCGGCCCATGCCGCCGGGCCGGAAGACGGCCGTTTCTCGATGTCGCTGCTCGGTGGCGTGGACACGCCGTTCAGCGGTGACGTGCACGAAGGCGCGGTGTCGGCCGTCCCCGACCTGGGCCCGCTGAACCCGGCGCTGGCCGGCATCGACGCCGAGCTGCGCATAGGCGCACGCGGCCATGACCGCATCTACGACAACGCCAGCAGCTTCGGCCTGGAACTGGCCTACGGCCTGAGTGACCGGTCCGAGCTGTTCGGCCAGCTGCGCCAGACCAGCGCCGATGACGGCAACGTGCAGGTCGGGGGTGCCTTCGTGCCTGCGTTGGCCACCGAGCTGCCGGTGTACGGCAATTTCGGCGACTACAAGGCGCTGTCGGCCGAGGCCGGCTACCGCTATTACTTCGGCGACGCCGGGTCGGCGCGGCCGTTCATCGGCGCGCGCATCGGCGCCACCCGTACCGACGCGATCGCGGCCACCTTCACCATCCCCGATGCCGGCATCACCATTGCCGACGCGCCGTTCTATGACTCCGGCTGGATCGCCAGCGGCGGCCTGGACCTGGGCGTGATCGTGCCGGTGTCGGACACCTTCAGTTTCACCGTGGCCAGCGGCGTGCGCTACACCAGCGACCTGAAGGACGATGACAGCGCCATCGGCGGCCTGGGCCTGGGCCGGATCAACGATACCGGCAGCCGCCTCTCGGTGCCGCTGACGCTGTCGGCGCGCTGGGATTTCTGAGGCCTCTCCCGATCTGGTGATCCCGTAGGGTGGGCTTGAGTCCACCGCTTTTCGCTGCGTGCCGATGCGGCCTGACCGATGGCATGGTGGGCCAGGCCCACCCTACGGGGCTTGCGGCGATGCTGGATTGATGGGGCCAACCCAGCCTACGCGATGAACCCATCGCTTTTCGCTGCGTGTCGATGCGGCCTGATGGATGGCAATGGTGGGCCGGGGCCCACCCTACGGGCTTGTTCGGCGATGCTGGGTTGATGGGGCCAACCCAGCCTACGCGCTAGACTACGCGCCACGAAAAACCACCAAGCCCGCACAAGGAATCTCTCATGGCGTTCACCACCACGGCCTCCGGCTTGCAGTTCGAAGACACCGTCGTCGGCACCGGCGCCGAGGCCGCGCCTGGCCGCAATGTCACCGTGCACTACACCGGCTGGCTCTACGAGAACGAGACGCAAGGTGACAAGTTCGATTCCAGCAAGGATCGCAGCGAACCCTTCGTCTTTCCGCTGGGCGCCGGCATGGTCATCAAGGGCTGGGACGAGGGCGTGCAGGGCATGAAGGAAGGCGGCCAGCGCACCCTGATCATCCCGGCCAACCTCGGCTATGGCGCGCGCGGCGCCGGCGGGGTGATTCCGCCCAATGCCACGCTCAAGTTCGAGGTGGAGCTGCTGGGCACCTGAAGATTGCGGTGCGAAGCCTCGCACCGGCACCGGTCAAGGAGCGT
>SEHC01000225.1 GCA_004173415.1 Lysobacteraceae bacterium | reverse complement strand
CACGAGTCACTGGGTGGCCGCGCCTGGTATGCCGGACTGGGGCATTCGGCGGAAACCTACGCCGATGCCCGCTTCACCTCGCTGTTGCAGCGCGGGCTGCGCTACGCGCTGCACCACGCAAACGAATGCTGAAAACGCCGGGCTGGAAGATCCTGTCGACCGGGCCGCGACGGCGCGGTCATTGCACGGCCGGATCGAGCCTGCGCAGGGCGTCCCTGAGATCGATGGCGCCGGTGCGGTCGATGTCGCCCTTGGTATAGGCACGGCCGGGCGCCATGGCGCACTTGCGGCCCTTGCGGTCGGCCCGGATCACCCGTGAACCGGTTTCCTTCAGGCAGTTGCGGTCGGCCAGTTCGTCGGCGGCGGCTTCCTTCTGTTCTTGCGTGGCGACTGGTGCTGTGACGGGATCGGCTGCCGGCTCAGGAGCGGCCGTCTGTGCAGCAGCGGACAGGGCCATGGCGGGGCCGGCGAGGCAGGCGGCGAAAAGGACAGCGAGGGGTTTCATGGAAGTTCTCCTGGAGCGGCGGCGTGGAACGCCGGGATGTCCTCTATACGCCGATCGCGGCAGGCCGGTCGCAAGTGGCGCCGACATGTTCAGAACCGCGTCAGCCATGGCGGACGGATTGGGGCGCATGTAGCGACGCCGGGCAAGCCCGGCGCCGGAATCAATCTCTGCCAGGGGCAGGTCAGCGGCGCAGCACGTCTGCGAGGGTCCCGGCGCTGCCCTGGTCGATGTCGCGACTGTAGTACACCCGGCCGCTGGCGATGGCACAGCGCTGGCTGGCGCGGTCATCGCGCAGCAGGCGTGAACCGGTGAAACGCAGGCAGGTATCGCGGCGCACGTCCTGGTCGGGTGCGGTGACCGGCATTTCCTCGGCGGTGGCGTAACGGGACTTGCGCACCGGCTTGTTCGCCGGGACTGGCTCGGCCGCCGGTTCGGAGGCCTGCGGAGGACCTTGCTGCAGGCCCAGGCTGGCATGTGCGTCCAGCGCCATTCCGGCTACCAACAAGGGGGCAACAAGCAAGATCCTGTTCATCGCACATCCTTTTGAGGTAAGCCTTTCTTGTAGCAGTTCCCGGGGCCCGCGAACAGCACCGCAGGCGAAGACCCCTGCAGGTCACACTGCCGGGCAACCGGCGCCCTGGCCAGCGCGGAAGGCCTGCACCTGCGCCTCGCTGGCCGGCTCGGGCTTGAGCCCGTCGTCGAACACCACTCGCCAGGTTCCGTCCACGTCACGCTGCCAGACCGAACCGAAGCGACCATGCCGGTAGGCGCCGGTGCGCGGGTCCTGGTACAGCGCAGGCCCGCTGGAATAGGCGATGCGGCCATCACCCCCGAGGGTGACGACGTCCGGATACCACTCCAGCTTCAACGCGCTGCCATCGATCAGGCCCTGCCATTCGCGGACGATGGCCTCGCGCCCGAGCGTGGGCTTGCGACTGACGCCGAAGGCCGCCTGCGCATGCACCAGTGCGGCGAAGGCGGCCGCATCGTGCGTGGCGATGGACTTCGCGAATGCCAGCTCGCTGTCCCAGACCTCGCATCGTGCAGTCGCCGGATCGGCCTGGGCCACGGGGTTTCCCGCCTGCGCGGGCAGCCCCGGCAGGCAGACGAGCAACGCGGCGGAGGCGATCGATCGGATCGGTGTCATGCGAAATCCACCCGAGTCTGACAAGCTGGCGGCCAAGATAACCACGAAGAAGCCCATGCGCCTGAGATTGTCGGGGCTGGCGTCGCTGGCCGCTGTGCTGAGCTTGGCAGGCTGCGCCACCCCGCCCCCCAGAACTGCCCCCGAACCGGTTTCGGTCCTGCTCATTTCCATCGACGGTCTTGCGGCCAACGCACTGGGTGGCGGCAACACGCCGCACCTGGATCGCCTGGCGGCCGACGGCGTGCGCGCGCAGCGGATGAACCCGTCCTACCCCGTGCTGACCTTCCCCAACCACTTCACCCTGGTCACCGGCAAGCGCCCGGACCGCCACGGCATGATCCACAACAGCATGCGCGACGAAGCAATCGGCAGGTTCCGCGTCGCCGACGTGGCGGCCGGCGCGGATTCGCGCTGGTGGCAGGCCGAGCCGATCTGGATCACCGCGGAAAAGAACGGGCTTGCCGCCGCGACCTGGGCCTGGCCCGGCAATGCGGCCGAAATCCAGGGGCTGCGCGCCCGCCGCGCCGTGCCGTACTCGCCGCAGGTCAGTCCGGCCGAACGCGCCGACCAGGTTGCCGGCTGGCTCACCGAACCGGTGGCGACGCGTCCTCGACTGGCCACCCTGTATTTCGAGAACGTCGATACGGTCGGTCACGATCATGGTCCCGGGGCAGCCGAGACCCAGGCGACCGTGCGCGAGGTGGACGCGGCGATCGGCAGGATCCTGGACGCACTGGGATCGAAAGGACTGCGCGAGCGGACCGACGTGCTGGTGGTGTCCGACCATGGCATGGCCGAGGTGCGCATGGACCAGTACATCGCCCTGGAGGACATGGCGACGATCGAACAGGCCGAGGCGTTCAGCACCGGCCAGGTGATCGGATTCACCCCGAAACCGGGCCATCAAGCCGATGCGGAACGACGCCTGCTCGGTCGCCACCCGCATTACCAGTGCTGGCGCAAGCAGGACCTGCCGTCGCCCTGGCACTACGGCCAGCATCCGCGGGTGCCGGCCATCGTCTGCCAGATGGACGAAGGCTGGAATGCGCTGCCCGCCGAACAGCTGCAAAAGCTGCCAGTCGCGGACCGCAACCGCGGTTCGCACGGCTACGACCCGGCGCTGCCGTCGATGGGCGCGGTGTTCGTCGCCGCCGGCCCGCACTTCCGCAAGGGCGCCGTCCTGGCGCCCTTCGACAACGTCGACGTGTATCCCCTGCTGGCCCGGCTGCTGGACATAACGCCTGCACCCAACGACGGTTCGGCGCAGACCTTCGACGCGGTCCTGCAGGCACCGGCAGGCCGCTGACGTCGATGTCCGAATCCGGCGAGTCCGCTCGCCGGCGCGGTGCTAGCCTGCGTCCATGGTCCCCGACGCCGCCCCCACCCTGCCCGACCCGCGCACCTGCGAGCAGGCCCGGCTGAGCCGCGATGCGCGCTTCGACGGCCTGTTCTTCACCGCAGTGAAAAGCACCGGCATCTACTGCCGGCCGGTGTGTCCGGCACCGTCGCCGAAACCGTCCAACGTCAGCTACTACGCCAATGCCGCCGCTGCCGAAGCCGCCGGCTTCCGGCCGTGCCTGCGTTGCCGGCCCGAGCTCTCGCCCCGCGATGGCTCATGGCGGCGCGGCGATGAAGTGGTGGCCCGTGCGCTGAAGCTCATCGACCAAGGCATGCTGTCCGGCCAGCCGCTGTCGGCGCTTGCCGCCTGCCTGGGGATCGGCGAGCGGCAACTGCGTCGCCTGTTCGTGGATCGCCTGGGAGCAGCACCGATCGGTGTGCATGCGACCCGCAGGCTGTTGTTCGCCAAGCAACTGCTGACCGAAACCACGCTTCCGGTCACCGAGGTCGCCCTGGCTTCGGGCTTCGGCAGCCTGCGCCGGTTCAATGCGACGTTCCTGGAGGCCTACCGCATGGCGCCGCGCGAGCTGCGTCGCCTGCCAGTGGCCGCGCAACAAGGCGTCCTGGTGCTGCGCCTGGCCTACCGACCGCCTTACGACTTCACCGCGATGCTGGATTTCCTGCGAGGCCGGGCGCTGCCCGGGGTCGAAGCGGTGGACGAGCTCGCCTATGCCCGGGTGGTTGGCCCGCCGACCTCGCCCGGCTGGTTGCGGGTCAGCGCCTGGCCAGGCGGAGAGCACGCGCTGAAACTGGAGCTGCGCGGCGTGCCCTCCGCGCAACTACTTCAGCTCGTGAACCGCCTGCGCCGCATGTTCGACCTGGATGCCGACCCGAACGCGATCTCCGTGGCCCTGTCGGCCGATCCACGCCTGCGCCCGCTTCTGCGGCAACGGCCCGGCCTGCGCCTGCCCAGCGGCTGGGACGGCTTCGAGATCGCGATGCGCGCGATCATCGGGCAGCAGGTCAGCGTGGCCGCGGCGCGCACCTTCACCGCGCGCCTGGCGCAGGAGTTCGGCCAGGCGCTGCCGGCGGATTTCGCCGAGGGCCTGCGGCACCTGTTCCCGACTCCGGAAGCACTGGCCGA
>SEHC01000224.1 GCA_004173415.1 Lysobacteraceae bacterium | reverse complement strand
GGCAGTCCGCAGACATTGGCGTTGATGGTGTAGAAGCGCAGCAGCAATGCCATCCTCTTCTGGATCTTCAGCACCGGCGCCGAATAGTCGATGCTCCCCACCAGGCCCAGGGTGATTCCTGCGGCGGCGACGGTGATGACACCGAAGGCATGGACCAGGATGCCGGTCGCGAGCAGGCCAGGCACGTCGGTATTGCGGGTCCAGCAGGCCACGCCCAGCAGGATCAGGCCAATGCCCAGGACCAGTTGCAGCGCCTGGCCCCATGCCAGCGGGCGCAGGCTCCTGCGTGCCTTGTCCAGCTTCGTTTCCTTGAACAGTTGCAGGTTGATCGAATTCTGCTGCTGTAGCCTGCGGTCCAGCGCCTGCCAGGCGTTCTTCAGTTCGTTGAGTTCCATGATGTTTTCCATGATTGTCCGGTGCGGTCAGATTTCGTTGCGGATGCGTTGCTTGAGACGGCTGATCTTGGTGGCGACGTTGGTTTCGGTGATGCCCAGGATGTCGGCGATCTCCCGATAGCTGTGGTCCTCCAGGTAGAGCAGCAGCAGCGCGC
The DNA here is from genome assembly GCA_004173415.1 of Lysobacteraceae bacterium. Classification (GTDB taxonomy): domain Bacteria; phylum Pseudomonadota; class Gammaproteobacteria; order Xanthomonadales; family Xanthomonadaceae; genus Pseudoxanthomonas_A. Next base: position 3,585 of record SEHC01000224.1, on the reverse strand, counting down.
GGTTGAGCTTGTCCAGCTGGACGATGAAGCGGTGCAGGGCGCGGACCTGCTGGTCGGTCTCATGGTTCGACCCATGCGGGTCGGCCAGGTCGTGAAGGTCCTGGTCCAGCGGCACCGAGTGGCGCAGGCGGTGGCTGCTGCCGCGCACATGCGAGATCGCCACGTTCAGCGCGATCCGGTACATCCAGGTGGAGAACGGACGCCCGCCGTCGTAACCGGGGAAGGCGCGCCACAGCTGCGCGGCGATCTCCTGGGCCAGCTCGTCGCGGTCCTCGACCTGCCAGGCATAGGTATTGGCGACCTTGAACACAATCTTGCGATGGCGCTCGATCAGTTCGCGGAACTGCTCCTTCCGGGCTGCGTCCCCTGCCATGCTTGCGATCTGCTCCATCTACGTGCCCGTCGATTGTGCTGGTGTGGCCCGTGATTCGCACCGGGGCGGAAAACATCACGGACCGATGGCGCCGGGCGGGCGGACCGTTCAGTTTCGACGCCCGAACCGTGCCGGCATGAACAATCCGCGCCATACGCCGACGGATGTCATTGCGCTGACCTGATCGCTCCCCGACAATCAGGACTCTCACCGGAGATGCCCCCTTGAGTTCCGATACCCAGGCGCCCACGCCCGCCGCCCAGCTGCGCAAGCTGTGCGCTGACTTCGCCAAGCCCCGCCTCAGCCGGGCCATCTGGCAATTGCTCAACACCCTGCCGCCGTTGCTCGCGATCTGGGCGCTGATGGCCTGGAGCGTGGTCGGCGAATGGGGATACGGCTGGACCCTGCTGATGGCGATTCCGGCCGCCGGTTTCTACGTGCGCCTTTTCATCATCCAGCACGACTGCGGCCACGGCTCGTTCTTCGCCAGCCAGAAAGCCAACGACCTGGTCGGCCGTTGCCTCGGCCTGATCACCCTGTTCCCCTACGGTTACTGGAAGAAGACCCATGCCGTTCACCATGGCACCTCGGGCAACCTCGACCGCCGGGAGATGGGCGACATCGAGACCCTGACCGTAGCCGAATACGAGTCGCGCTCCTGGTTCGGCCGCCTCTGCTACCGCTTCTATCGCAGCACCCCGGTCCTGCTCGGCATCGGGCCGCTGTACCAGTTCGTGATCAAGCACCGCTTCCCGTTCGACCTTCCCTTCACCTGGAAGAAGGAGTGGGCCAGCGTGATGCTCAACAACCTGATGCTGCTGCTGGTCGGCGGCGCGCTGGGCTTCGCCATCGGCTGGCACACGGTGCTGCTGGTCCACCTGCCGATCGTGCTGATGGCCGGTGCCGCCGGCGTCTGGCTGTTCTACGTGCAGCACACGTTCGAGGGCGCGTACTGGACCAACCGCGAGAACTGGGACGCGGGCAAGGCGGCGGTCTCGGGCAGTTCCTATTTCGACCTGCCCGCGGTGCTGCACTGGTTCACCGGCAACATCGGCTACCACCACATCCACCACCTGGCCAGTCGGATCCCCAACTACCGGCTGCGCGAAGCCTTCCACTCCAGCCCCCTGCTACAGTCGGCGCCGCGCCTGACCCTGTGGACCAGCCTGAAGTCCGCGAGGCTGAAACTGTGGGACGAAGAGTCCCAGCGGATGGTCGGTTTCGGCCGCAGGACACGCACCACGGCCTAGGCCCAGGGGTCGCGCTCCGGGGGTTCCAGGGCACGGCCGGGAGGCCGGGGCGACGGCGCCAGGCATGGTTTTAGGGCGACAGCTCTGGCCGCAAGGCGCACAATATCGCCTTGCGCTGGCCAAAATCCTTGGCGCGCCGGAGTTTGCCGTCATGTCCACCGAGTCAGATACCCCCATCCTTTTCACCGATCTGGGCCTTTCCGCGCCGGTCATGGCCGCGGTCACCGCGATTGGCTACGAGTCGCCTTCGCCGATCCAGGCCGCGACCATCCCGACCCTGCTGGCCGGCAAGGACCTGATCGGACAGGCGCAGACCGGCACCGGCAAGACCGCCGCCTTCGCCCTGCCGGTCCTGTCGCGGCTCAAGCCCGACCAGAAGAAGCCCCAGGCGCTGGTCCTGGCCCCGACCCGTGAACTGGCCATCCAGGTCGCCGAGGCGTTCCAGAGCTATGCGAGCAAGATCCCGGGCTTCGTCGTGCTGCCGATCTACGGCGGCCAGGGCTATGCGCCGCAGCTGTCTGCGCTCAAGCGTGGCGTGCACGTGGTGGTGGGAACGCCGGGCCGGGTGATCGACCACCTGGACCGCGGCACCCTGGACCTGTCCGAACTGACCACCCTGGTCCTGGACGAAGCCGATGAGATGCTGCGCATGGGCTTCATCGACGACGTCGAGGCGGTGCTGAAGAAGACCCCCGAATCGCGCCAGGTCGCCCTGTTCTCGGCCACCATGCCCGCGGCCATCCGCCGCATCGCCCAGACCTACCTGCATGATCCGCAGGAAGTCATCATCACCTCCAAGACCTCCACCGCGACCAACATCCGCCAGCGCTACTGGTTCGTCAGCGGCATGCACAAGCTGGATGCGCTGACCCGGATCCTGGAAGCCGAACCCTTCGAGGCGATGATCATCTTCGCCCGGACCAAGGCTGCGACCGACGAGCTGGCCGGCAAGCTGCAGGCGCGCGGGCTGGCCGCCGCCGCGATCAATGGCGACATCCAGCAGCAGCAGCGCGAGAAGACCATCCAGCAACTGAAGGACGGCAAGCTCGACGTGTTGGTGGCCACCGACGTTGCCGCCCGCGGCCTGGACGTGGAGCGGATCAGCCACGTGCTGAACTACGACATCCCCTACGACACCGAAAGCTACGTGCACCGCATCGGCCGCACCGGCCGCGCCGGCCGCAGCGGCGAGGCGATCCTGTTCGTGACCCCGCGCGAGAAGGGCATGCTGCGTTCGATCGAACGCGCCACCCGCCAGCCGATCGAGGAAATGAAGCTGCCCAGCGTCGAAGCGGTCAACGACCGGCGGGTGGAGAAGTTCCTCGGCCGCATCAGCGACACGCTGGCCGCCGGCGAGGCGGGCGAATACCGTTCGCTGGTCGAAGGCTACGAGCAGGAACACAACGTACCCATGGTCGACATCGCCGCGGCACTGGCGCGACTGGTCCAGGGCAACACGCCGCTGCTGCTGCAACCGGACCGCGCGCTCCCCAGGCCCACGTTCGAAGCCCCGCGCTTCGAGCGGCCGGAGGGCAGCACCCGCCCGGGTCGCAACGAGCGTCCGCAGCGCAGCGAGCGTCCGGCCCACGGCGAGCGTCCGGCCCATGCCGAACGCCCGGCCTACCAGGAGCGCCCGGCGCGCCAGGAGACCCACGCCCCAACCGAGCGCCAGGAAGTGCCGCGGGCGTTCGAAAGGCCGGCTCGCGAGACTTCGCGGGTCGAGCGCCCGTCGTTCGACAAACCCGCCGCCGAGCGCCCGCGCATCGACAAGGGCGCGCCGCGCGAGAAGCCCGACGTGGGCATGGAATCCTTCCGCATCGAGGTCGGCCACGCCCATGGGGTCAAGCCTGCCAACATCGTCGGCGCCATCGCCAACGAAGCCGGCCTGGACAGCAAGTACATCGGCCGCATCGACATCCAGGACGACTACACCGTGCTGGACCTGCCCGAGGGCATGCCCAA
>SEHC01000223.1 GCA_004173415.1 Lysobacteraceae bacterium | reverse complement strand
AGTTCGTCGGGGGTCTTGTGGAAGAACCTGGCATCGGTGCGCAGGTAGGTGAAGAACTCGGCCAAGGATCCCTTGAATCCGGTCCTGGCCTTGACCTTCTCCATCTCGGCGCGGATGCGTGCCACTTCGGCCAGGCCGGTGGCGTGGATCTGCCCGGCGCCCAGGTCGGTGGTCGTGTAATAGCGCGCAAGGAAGTCGTAATAGGCCTTGCCATCGGGCAGCCCCGTGGCGGCGATGGAGTCGCGCGCCTTGGGCAGGTACTCGTCGTTGAAGAACGCCTGGAACTTCCGGTACGCGGGCACCACCGCGGTGGCGATGATGCGCCGGGCATCGGCCTGCAGGCGTGTGCGATCGGCCTCGGCGATACCGTCCGGGAACTTCAGCAGGGGCTTGTAGAAAGCGCTGGCCATCGGGTCCTGCACGACCTGCGCGGCGATCTGCGCCGGCACGCGCTGCATCAGCACGCGCGGAGGCAGGTTGCCGGCCTTCACCCCTTCCCGCATCAGCACGATCACCTGGTCGATGGCGACCGGCAGGGCCTGCAGGCGTTGCAGCCAGTCCTGGTAGTCCTTCAGGGTGGCGAACGGCAGGACCTCGGCAATACCGTCGGCAGTCTGCGGACCGCCCTGGTGGCTGACCGGCTGCTGGTATTCACGGAACTTCTGCCGCTCGATGCTGCGCTGCAGGCTCCATTCGAAGGTGTCGTAGTGGAGTTGGTCGGCGGCCGACAGGCCGTCACGGTCGATCCGGTGCAGCGCATCCAGCGCCGCGCGATCGGCGGCCTCGCGGCGGGAAATCGCCTCGAGGCTGAAATCGGTCCAGCGGTCATTGAAGCGCGGGTCGCCGTTGTAGCTGGCCGATTCCGGGCTTTCGCGCAGGCCACGCTCCCATTCGTCGGCAAACAGCTTGTGCAGGACGGGGTTCGGCTCGTCCGCGCGGGCGTGTGCGGGCACGATGGCAGCCACGGCTAGGGCTGCCAGCAACAGGTAACGGAACATGGACCACTCCGGATTCGGCGAGCCCGGAGCTTAAACCGTCCCGGCGCGGGCCGGGAGGGCGATGCGACTCAGGCCAGGCCGGCCTCGGTGGTGAAGCTCTCGCCGCAGCCGCATTCGGCGGTGGCATTGGGGTTGCGGAACAGGAAGGTCTCGCTGAGCCCCTGCTTGCCGAAGTCGATCTCGGTGCCATCGACCAGGGCCAGGCTGTCCGGGTCGACGAAGATCCGTACGCCTTGCTGCTCGAACACGGTATCCCCCGGGCGCTGGTCGCGGGCCAGGTCGGCCACGTGGCCCCAGCCCGAGCAGCCGGTGCGGGTCACGCCGAAGCGCAGCCCCAGGGCGCCGGTTTCGGCGACGAAGCGCTGCACGCGCTGCAAGGCAACCGGGGTAAGGGTGATGGCCATGGATTCTCCTTCAGGCACCGATTATAGACCGCCAGGCGGGGCGTTCCCGGCGTCGCTCCGGTAAACTCCGCGTTCCATCAATGGTTGCGCTGCATAAGGGATTCAAGTCATGACGGTGGTAAGCGTCGAACATGCGCTGGCGGGCAAGATCCCGGTCGGCGGCGAAGTCACGGTACGTGGCTGGGTGCGCACGCGGCGTGATTCCAAGGCCGGGCTGTCCTTCGTCAACGTCAGCGACGGGTCCTGCTTCGCGCCGATCCAGGTGGTCGCGCCCAGCAGCCTCGGGAACTACGAAGCCGAGGTCAAGCACCTGACCGCCGGCTGCGCGGTCATCGCCAGCGGGACCCTGGTCGCCTCACAGGGCCAGGGCCAGAGCTACGAGATCCAGGCCGGTTCGGTCGAGGTGGTCGGCTGGGTCGACGACCCGGAAACCTACCCGATCCAGCCCAAGGCCCATTCCCTGGAGTTCCTGCGCGAGGTCGCCCACCTGCGCCCGCGCACCAACCTGTTCGGCGCGGTAACCCGGATCCGCAACTGCCTGTCGCAGGCCGTGCACCGCTATTTCCACCAGAACGGCTACTGCTGGATCAGCACCCGGCAAGGAAACCTTCCTCACCGTATCCGGCCAGCTCAACGTGGAGGCCTACTGCCTGGCCCTGAGCAAGGTCTATACCTTCGGCCCGACCTTCCGCGCCGAGAACAGCAACACGACCCGCCACCTCGCCGAGTTCTGGATGATCGAGCCGGAAATCGCCTTCGCCGACCTGGCCGAGGACGCCCGGGTCGCCGAGGACTTCCTCAAGTACCTGTTCCGCGCCGTGCTCGAGGAGCGCGGCGACGACCTGGCCTTCATCGCCGAGCGCGTGGACAAGAACGCGATCAGCAAGCTGGAGGACTTCATCAACGCGCCGTTCGAGCGCATCGAATACACCGATGCGATCAGGCTGCTGCAGGAATCGAAGCAGAAGTTCGACTTCCCGGTCGAATGGGGCCTGGACCTGCAGACCGAGCACGAGCGCTGGCTGACCGAGCAGCACGTCGGCCGTCCGGTGGTGGTCACCAACTATCCCGAGCACATCAAGGCCTTCTACATGCGCCTGAACGACGATGGCAGGACGGTCGCGGCGATGGACGTGCTGGCGCCGGGCATCGGCGAGATCATCGGCGGCAGCCAGCGCGAGGAGCGGCTGGACGTGCTGGACGCGCGCATGGCCCAGTTCGGTCTGGACGCCACCATTTACGGCTGGTACCGCGACTTCCGCCGCTACGGCACGGTGCCGCATGCGGGCTTCGGCCTGGGCTTCGAGCGCCTGGTGGTCTATGTCTGCGGGCTGTCCAACATCCGCGATTCGATCCCCTACCCGCGCGCGCCGGGCACGGCGGAGTTCTGACCGGTGATCCTGTTCTTCGCCCTGTTGATGTTCGCCGCGGCGATCGCCGGCTTCACCGCCTTCGTGATCTTCTGGCCGCTGACCCTGGTGCACGTGCGCGACCGGCATGGGGCGCTGGCTGCCGAACTGGGCAGCGGCGCGTTCCTGCGGCCCGCAGCGCTGGGCTGGCTGCTGAGCGGCCGTTACCGCCTGACCGGCGACCGCTCGCTGACCGGCCTGGCCACGCCTGCGCGCATCTCCCTGCTGGTGATCTTCGGCGGGGTGACCGGCGGGGCATTGCTGTGGCTGCTTTCGAAGGTGGTGGCATGAACGACACGACTGCAGGCCAGTGGTACGTGGCCTCGCTGGGCCGCACCCTGGTGTGGGCGCGGCTGCGCGTGCGTGATGCCGGCACCGCCGAGATCTTCGACAGCGATGGCAACACGCTTTCCTACGACAGCGACGACACCGCGCGGGCGGCGTTGTTCGATGCCGAGTTCGTGGCCTTCGACGGGCTGGACGAGGACGACGCGCTGGCCCGGGGCTTTTCCCTGGCCGAGGTCTCGCCGCCGCAGGCCGACAACGATGCCGCCCTGCGCGGGCTGATGGTGCAGTCGCTCGGCGCGCGGGCCTGACCAGGCCGATGTACACGCCGCGCGCCTTCGCCGAGACAGACCTGCACTGGCTGGATCGGCTGATGGCCCGCGATGCGTTCGTGACCCTGGTGAGCACTGACGCCGGCGAGCCCTTCGCCAGCCACCTGCCGGTGCTGTACTCGCGCCAGGGCAACCGGGTCCTGGTCGAAGGCCATTGGGCCGGAGCCAACCCGCAAGCGCGCCACGCCGGCACCGCCCTGATGATCGTGCACGGCCCGCATGCATACGTCTCGCCGGGCTGGTACGTGGACAAGGAACCGGCCGACCGGGTGCCGACCTGGAACTACGCGGTGGCGCACCTGGCGGGCCGGCTTGAAGCCAGCACCGACGAAGCGTTCCTGGCCGGCATCGTCGATCGACTCAGCCGGCAACACGAAAGCGCACTGGGCAGCGACTGGCGGTACGAGCACGAACGCGAGGGCCAGCGCAGGCAGTTGCGTGGAATCGTCGGATTCCGCTTCGAACCCGAACGCATCGAGCTGAAGTTCAAGCTCAGCCAGAACCATCCGGCTGCCAATGTGCGCGGCGCCGCGGCCGGCCTGGCCGCGCTGGAGCAAGCCCGCCCCCGCGAGATCGCGGGCTTGATGCTGGAGCGCCTCGGCGACCGCACAGATGACTGAGGAAGACGCATGGACCTGAATCTCAACGGCAGGCACGCCCTGGTCTGCGGGGCGACGGCCGGCATCGGCCGCGCCGCGGCGCACGAGCTGGCGCTGCTTGGCGCGCACGTGACCCTGCTTGCCAGGCGCGCCGACGCACTGGAAGCAGCGGCAGCCAGCCTGCCCCGCCCCGCGGCCGGCCAGCATCACGCCTGGGTTGCGGCTGACGTTTCCAGGCCGGAGGCACTCGGTACGCAGGTGCAGGCGCTGGCCAGTGCCCGTCCGTTCCACATCCTGGTCAACAACACCGGCGGGCCGCCCGGCGGGCGCGCCATCGACGCCGATGCCGGAGCCTACCTGGAGGCGTTCCACCAGCACCTGCTGGCCAACCACGCGCTGGTCCGCGCGCTGCTGCCCGGCATGCAGGGTGCGCAGTGGGGACGCATCGTCAACGTGATCTCCACCTCGGTGAAGGAACCCATCGCCAACCTCGGCGTCTCCAACAGCATCCGCGGCGCGGTGGCCAGCTGGGCCAAGACCCTGTCGCGCGAACTGGCCGCCGATGGCATCACCGTCAACAACGTGTTGCCCGGCTATACGCGCACCCAGCGGCTGGAACAGATCCTCGACGACCGCTCGGCCACAACCGGCAGGAGTCGTGACGCGGTCGCCGCGACCATGCTGGCCAGCGTGCCGGTCGGGCGCTTCGCCGAAGCGGCGGAAATCGCCGCGGCCATCGCCTTCCTCGCCAGCCCCGCCGCCGCCTACATCAACGGCGTCAGCCTGGCCGTGGATGGTGGCCGGATGCAGTCGATCTGACCGGCCTGGCGCGCATCGCAACGTCGATCGCCCTGCCGCGCTCGCGCCCGCCGGACGCTGCCACTAAGCTAGCCGCATGCGCACCCTGACCCACTGGATCGATGGCGAGGCACGACCGGCAGCCAATGGACGCTGGCTGGAGGTGTTCGACCCCGCCACCGGGCAAGCGCATGCGCGGCTCGCCGCGGGCGATGCGGAGGACGTGGAACGCGCGGTGGAAGCGGCCGGACACGCCCTTCCGGCCTGGTCGGCCATGCGCAACAGCGAGCGATCGGGCTGGCTGGAGAAACTCGCCGTGGCGCTGGAATCGCGGGTGGATGCCTTCGCCCGGGCCGAATCACTGGATGGAGGCAAGCCGCTGGCGCTGGCGCGCGACGTGGAAATTCCCCGCGCGGTCTCCAACCTGCGCTTCTTCGCCCATGCCGCCACCCAGTTCGCCAGCGAATCGCACCACGGCGAAGCGGGGCTGAACTACACGCTGCGCGCTCCGCTGGGGGTGGTCGCCGCGATCTCGCCCTGGAACCTGCCGCTGTACCTGTTCACCTGGAAGATCGCGCCGGCCCTGGCCGCGGGCAATACCGTGGTCGCCAAGCCTTCGGAGGTCACTCCGCTCACTGCCACCCTGCTCGGGGAACTGGCGGCGGAGATCGGCTTCCCGCCCGGCGTGCTCAACCTCGTGCATGGGACCGGGCCCGGCGCCGGCGAGCCGCTGGTCGTCCATGGCTGCGTGCGCGCGGTCTCCTTCACCGGCAGCACCCTGGTCGGGCGCCGCATCGCCGCGCTGGCCGCGCCGGCATTGAAGAAGCTGTCGCTGGAACTGGGCGGCAAGAACCCGACCCTGGTCTTCGCCGACAGTGACTGGCGCGGGCACCTGGATACGCTGGTGCGTTCGGCCTACCAGAATTCTGGGCAGATCTGCCTGTGCGGGTCGCGGCTGCTCGTCGAGCGCCGGATCTACGGGGAGTTCCGCGATGCCTTCGTCGAGCGGGTGCGCCAGTTGCGGGTCGGCGATCCCCTGGACCTCGCTACCCAGCTGGGACCGCTGGTGTCGCAGGCGCACCTGGACAAGGTCATGGCCTGCCTGGCGCGCGCGCGCGCCGAGGGCGGCAACTTCCTCTGTGGCGGCAATCGCCTCGATCGCCCCGGCTGGTTCCTCGAACCTGCGGTGATTGACGGACTCGGCCCGGACTGCGCCAGCAACCGCGAAGAGATCTTCGGACCGGTGGCCACGCTGCAACCCTTCGACACCGATGCCGAGGCGCTGGCGCTGGCCAATGCGGGGGAGTACGGCCTGTCCGCTTCGCT
>SEHC01000222.1 GCA_004173415.1 Lysobacteraceae bacterium | reverse complement strand
AGCAGCCCGGCGATCAGCGCCATGACGATGTTGACCACGGCCAGGAACGCCGAATTGCCGACCACCACGTCCTGCTGCTGGACCAGGCTGATGACCCCGCGCAGGCTGTTGCTGCCGGGCACCAGCATGATGATGCCGGGGACGCGGATGATCGCCCCGGGCTTGTTGGCCCAGCGCGCGAACAGGTTGCCGGCCGCGGTGACGGTCAGCGCCGAGAGGAAGATCCCGACCGGGCTGCCCCAGGCCTGGCCCGCGTAGCGCGAGACCAGGTAGCCGCCGATCGCCGCCGCCATGACCCAGCCGTAGTCGCGCCGGTGGGCCTTGAACAGCACCGCGAAGGCATAGGCGACCACGACCAGAGAGGCCCATTCCACCCATTCGGGCTGCGGCCTGGAGGCGCGCACTTCCGGATAGAACCCGACCAGCTGGGCCAGGGTCAGGGCGATCATCGTGCCCACGGTCAGCTTGAGGATGGTGGCGATGGCCCCGGCGAAGCGCGCGGTGCCCGACATCAGGTGCCCGCTGGTCAGCTCGTTGACCGAATTGGTCAGGGTCAGGCCGGGCAGCAAGACCACCAGCGCGGCGATGATCACGCTGTTGAGGTTGAGCGGCTGGACCAGGTTGCTGACCAGCACCGCGACGATGCCGGCCATCAGCGCCGAGACCGCGTCGCTGGCCTCGCGCAGGCGCGGGCGTCGCTCGTTGAGCAGGGACTGCAGGCCGATCAGCAGGCCGATGGCCGTGGCCGTGGCCACGTCCACCCAAGGCAGCCGCCACAGGCCGGCCACCGCTCCGGACGCCAGGCCGAAGGCGAGCAGCTGGGTCGCGCGCCACAGCCGGCTGGGATTGCGGTCCAGCGCGCGCAGCGCGGTATGGCCCTGGGCGATGCTCATGGCGCCCCCTGCCACGGCCTCGGCGATGCGGTCGGATTCGGCCAGCTTGTACAGGTCGTTCTCGCCGGGCGCCAGGCGGATCACCCGGGTGGTGTCGCTGGCCCCGAGCGGTCGCGACGGGTCGCTGAAGCTGAGGATCAGGCCGGTCGGGTTGGACCAGGGCTCGCATTCCAGGCCCAGCTTTTCGGCCAGCACCACCACCGCGCCCTCCAGGCGCTGGGCGGTGGTGCCATAGGTATGCAGGCGGCTCGCGGTGTCGCAGACGAAGGCGATGCGTTGCGCGTACGTGGCGCTGGCGGTGGTGGTGGTGCTGGTCGACATGGCGGTAGTTTAGGGGTGAACGACGGCGGGTTTACGAACCGTTCGCGCCGCGATGCCATGATCTGCGGCCGGCGACCCGAGTGCCGGCGTGCAGGTATGCTGGCCCGACGAGTGAACATGACCCCGACCAACCCCTCTCCACGCTTCGAATCCGATCCTGCCCAACCTTCGCGGTTGCGGCTGGCCGGGCAGTGGACGCTGGCCAACGCCCTGCAGGTCGCCGAGCGGCTGCGCGAGATGCCGGCCGATGCGACCACCATCGACGCCACCGGGATCTCGCGGATCGACTCGGCCGGGGTCCTGCAACTGCTGCGCCATGCCGCGCGCAACGGCCTGGGCCCCGAGCAGCTGGAGTTCCGCCGGGAGCACCAGGCCCTGGTCTCGACCATCGAGGACGTGGCCGACGACCGCCCCCGCAAGAAGCGCGACTACGGCTTCGTCGCCGCGCTGGCGCGGCTGGGCGAGCGCATGCAGGTCAATGGGCGCGAGGTCGTCTCGCTGGTCAGCTTCACCGGCGAGAACCTGGTCAAGGCCGTGCGCATCCTGAAGGAGCCGCGGCGGCTGCGCCTGACCGCCACCGTCTTCCACATGGAGCACGTGGGCCTGGACGCGGTGCCGCTGGTGATCCTGCTGTCCTACCTGGTCGGCTCGGTGATCGCCTTCCTCGGCTCGACGATCCTGCGCGACTTCGGCGCCGAGATCTACGTGGTCGAACTGGTCAGCATCGCCTTCCTGCGTGAATTCGCGGTGCTGCTGACCGCGATCGTGCTGGCCGGGCGCACCGCCAGCGCCTTCACCGCGCAGATCGGGGCGATGAAGAGCCGCGAGGAGATCGACGCGATCCGCACCCTCGGCCTGGACCCGATCGACCTGCTGGTGATCCCGCGCCTGCTCGCGTTGCTGGTCACCCTGCCGCTGCTGACCTTCATCGCGATGATCGCCGGCCTGGCCGGCGGCATCACCGTGGGCGCGTTCGACCTGGACATCCCGCCGCAGATGTACCTGGCGCGCATGCACGAGACCATTGAGATCCGCCATTTCCTGGTCGGCATGTCCAAGGCGCCGGTGTTCGCCCTGGTCATCGGCCTGATCGGCTGCCTGGAAGGACTGCAGGTGGAGGGCACCGCGCAATCGGTCGGCGAGCGCACCACTTCCAGCGTGGTCCAGACTATATCGCTGGTGATCATCCTCGACGCGCTGGCGGCGTTGTGGTTCATGAAGATGGATTGGTAGGCATGGCCGCAGAAGCAACCGGAACCGACACCGCGACCGGGCATCCCTGCGACGGCGCCGAGCCGGACGCGCCGATCATCCGCGTGCGCGGACTGGTCAACCGCTTCGGCGAGCAGGTCGTGCACGAGGGCCTGGACCTCGACGTCAGGCCGGGCGAGATCCTCGGCGTGGTCGGCGGCTCGGGCAGCGGCAAGTCGGTGCTGATGCGCTCGATCCTGGGCCTGCGCGTGCCCGATGCAGGCGAGATCGAAGTGCTGGGCACCGACGCCCGCTCCACCGCCGCTGCGGACCGCCTGTACATCGAGCGCAACACCGGCGTGCTGTTCCAGGACGGGGCGCTGTTCTCGTCGCTGACCGTCGGCGAGAACGTGCAGGTGCCGCTGAAGGAACACCACGGCGAACTGCCCGACAGCTGGCGCTACGAGCTGGCCCTGCTCAAGGTCAAGCTGGCCGGTCTGCCGGCCGACGCGCTGAACAAGCTGCCCTCGCAACTGTCCGGCGGCATGCGCAAGCGCGCCGGCCTGGCCCGCGCGCTGGCCCTGGACCCGCCCCTGCTGTTCCTGGACGAGCCCACCGCCGGGCTCGATCCGATCGGTGCGGCCGCGTTCGACCGGCTGATCCGCACCCTGCAGCAGGCCCTGGGCCTGACCGTGTTCCTCATCACCCACGACCTGGACACCCTGTACGCTATCTGCGACCGGGTGGCGGTGCTCGCCGACCGCAAGGTCGTGGTCAATGCGCCGATCGCCGAGGTCGAGCAGGTCGAGCATCCCTGGGTGCAGGAATATTTCCACGGCCCGCGCGCCCGGGCCGCGCGCGGCAGCCAGGAACGGCAGCAACGACACCAGCAAGAGGCGTCCTGAACCATGGAAACCAAAGCCAACTACGTCCTCATCGGCGCCTTCACCATCATTGTCGCCGCGGCGCTGCTGCTGTTCGGCCTGTGGGCGGCCAAGTACTCCTCCGAACGCAGCTGGCAGGAATACCAGGTGGTGTTCCGCGAGGCGGTGACCGGCCTGTCGGTGGGCAGCCCGGTGCAGTACAACGGCATCGCCGTGGGCTCGATCACCAAGCTGTCGCTGGCGCCGAACGATCCGCGCCAGGTGATCGCCCGGATCCGGCTCGAGTCCAGCACCCCGGTCAAGACCGACACCCGCGCCAAGCTGGCCATCACCAGCCTCACCGGCCCGGCCATCATCCAGCTCAGTGGCGGCACCCCGCAGGCGCCGTCGCTGACCTCGGTCGACAAGCGCGAAGCGCCGGTGATCCAGACCGCGCCCTCGGCCCTGCAGAACATCGCCGACACCGCCAACCGCATCGTCGAGCGCCTGGACCAGGTGCTGAGCGACCAGAACGTGGCCCGGATCGCGGCCACCCTGGAGAACCTGGAAACGATCAGCGGCTCGATGGCCGACCGCGATGAAGGCCTGCAGTCGCTGATCGCCAGCGCGCGCGACGCGGCCCGCAACCTCGACGCCACCCTGGACACCACCAACGGCACCATCCAGCGCCTCGACCGGAACCTGGTCAAGCAGTTGCCGCCGATCCTGGAGAAGCTCGACGCGACCCTGTCGAAGCTGGATTCGGCCGCCGGCAACGCCGATGCGATCCTTGGCGAGAACCGCGCCGCGATCAACAGCTTCGCCAGCGACGGCCTCGGCCAGCTCGGCCCGACCCTGACCGAACTGCGGCGCCTGATCCGCGACCTGCGCCAGGTCAGCGAC
>SEHC01000221.1 GCA_004173415.1 Lysobacteraceae bacterium | reverse complement strand
CCCGACGATGCAAGCCCAGGCGCAGAGTTTCTCTGACCAGGACATCGCCGATATCTCCGCCTATCTCTCTTCAGTGAAGTAAGCCGCCCATGTCGAACGCCGTGCACGCCCCGCGTCTAGCCATCGCCCTGCTCGCCGCCCTCGCCCTGGCCGCCTGCTCCCAGAACACTTCCGGGGAACCCGGACACGCCGAAGGCCCGCAGGCTTCCAGCTCTGCCGGTCTGCCGGACGGCCGCGTCGCCATCGGCGAGCAGTTGGCCATCGCCAAGGGCAAAGCGACCGGCCAGAGCTGCGTCGATTGCCACGGCGTGGAAGGCAATGCGCCGATCGATGCGACCTACCCCAAGCTTGGCGGCCAGTACGCCGACTACCTGGCCCACGCGCTGCAGGCCTACCGTAGCGGCGACCGCCAGCACGCGCTGATGTCCGCGCAGGCGGCCGCGCTCACCGACCAGGAGATTTCCGACCTGTCGGCGTACTTCGGTTCGCGTCCGGCGCAGTTGCGGGATCTGCACGGCCTGTGATCGACTGATCAGGGCAGGCACGCAAAAGGGGCCGTCAGGCCCCTTTTCTGTTTCCGGTCCCGGCGGGTTGCGGGCAGGGATAAAGAGCGGCCAGGGCCTGGTCAGAAGCATGCGCGTCGGAACCATCGCTTCCTGTTTGCGGGAAGGAGCTCAGGCCCGGAGATGCGGAGCGGGGCAGCCAGCGGCCTGGGGCGGCCGCGCGCGGCCGGCTCAGCTGTCGGTGGGAATCGGATTGCGTTTCACCGGGATATCCGGCGGCGGGCGCGCGGTGGCCGGCTGTTCGTTGAGATTGGGATCGAACAGGCTGCAGGCGCCGCCGGCCTGCAGCACCGAGACCACGCACTTGACCCGCTTGGAGGTCCCGGGAATGGGAATCTCCACCTCGCGGATCGCGCGCCGCACCCATTCGCCCAGCAGGCTTTCGTCGGTGGGACGCCAGTACTTGTCGAACATGGTCGGCTCGTAGGGAAAGTCCGGGCGCTCCAGCCATTTGCTGGCGCGGTCGGCGTCGGCGCGCTGGGCCTGCTTGGAACCGGGTGCGCCAGGCCGGCTTGCAGGGCCGGTGGCGTCGGGCGGCACGCGGACGCTGCCATCGGCATTGAACAGGCCCGGGCCCTGGCCGGGACCCGATCCATCGGCCGAACCGGCACGGTTCCGATCCGAATCGCCCCAGTCGTCCCCCCGGGTCGGACTCGGAGTCGCTCCTGGACGCGTTGCGGCAGTGGCGCCCGATCCCGAGGACCGGCCAGCGGGCTGGGTGCCCTGGCTCGCGCTCGCCCCTTCGCGGGCGCCGCCCGGCGCTGCGCTCGGGGCAGAACCGGCGCCACTGGCGGACGCCGCCGCCTGGCGGTTCGGCGCCGGGATCTCCCGCTCACGCAATCCCGGGGTGACCGAGCGCACCTGCGGGGCGGCGATGGGCCGCGCCGGAAGCTGCACGGTGCGAATCGGGGACAGCGGCGCGGCCACTTCGCGCTGGCGCACTTCCGGCAGTTGCTGGCTGGGTTGCGGAACGGCGATTTCCGGCCTCGGTGGCTGCTTCTGCGTGGGTGGCAACTGCACCACGGTGACCTCGTGCACCGGCACGCCGATTTCCTGCGGGCGCAACTGCGGTGGCGCCAGTTGCGGGACGCGCGCGGTGGTCGGAGGGAGGACGAACTCGATCGTCGGCTCTGGGGTTTCGGTGACCTGCACGTTCTGCTGCTGCTGGACAGCCGCCGGCTGCTCCACCTGGTCCTGCGGCGCGGGAGAAGCCGAAGGCGTCGCCGCGGACGGCTCGGCGGCCGACGCCTGCGCCGGGGCCTGCGCTGCGCTGGCCGGTTCGGCCGCAGCTTCCGTGGCCGGTGGTCCGCCGCCTTCGTCCTCGGGCGTGCCCTGGCCGATGAACTCGACCTGCACGCGACTTTCCTCCGACGCCGCGGGCGGGGGCGGAAGGTTGACCAGTGCAAACAACGCCAGCAACAAGGCGAACAGCAGGTGCATGAGCACGCTGGTCACCGCCGCGAACCAGCGCAGGCCGCGCTCCTCACGCAGCGGCGGATCCCAGTCCTGGTAGAACAGCGAGCGGGCCGCCTGCCAGCGGTTCAGCGGCCGCGACCGCCCCTGCATGACCGGTTCGCGCTGGGCGAAGGCATGGACGATGGCGTCGGCAAGTCCGCGCTCGATGATTCCCAGGCGCGCCTGCAATCCGCGCAGCCAAAGAGCCCAGCCATACGGCATGCCGGTACTGCGTTCGACCACGGGCGCATGCTTGCCCGTCAGCAGTGCAGCGATTATGTCGGCGGCTTTCGTCACCGGACGGGGGAACTCAGGCCGCGCTGTCGCGCGGGATGTACGGGGCTTCGCCGGTGTCGTGGTCGGTGATGTCACGCACCGCGGTGACCCCGGGGACGCGCGCCAGCAGGGTCTTCTCGATGCCCTGCTTGAGGGTCACGTCGGCCATGCCGCACCCATTGCAGCCGCCGCCGAAGCGCAGCAGCACCACGCCGTCGGCGCCGACCTGCTCCACCGCCACCCGGCCCTTGTGCTGGGCCAGCTGCGGATTGACCTCGTTGTCCACCACCCAGCGCACACGCTCGACCAGCGAGGCTGATTCGGCCGGGGCCTGGCCCTTGATCTTGGGCGCCTTGATGGTCAGCTGGCTGCCAGCACCCTGGGTGACGTAGTCGATCTCGGCCCCGTCCAGCCAGGCGACGCTGCCGGCGTCGACATAGATGGTGAATCCGTCGCAGTCCACCGCCCATTCGTCCCCGGCGAGGTCGCGCGGCTCGGCGAATTCCAGGCGTGCGTCGGCGCGCAGGGTGCCGGGCTCCACCGCGCTGAGCCGCACCCCGAGGCCAGGCAGCGCCTCGCGCTCGATCAGCTTGCGGAAATGGGCCTGCGCGGTGTCGGAGATGTTGATCATCCGGCTATTCTAGCCACCTCGCGTTGGAGGTTCATTCGCGCCGGTAACACGGTCGGTGATACGTTCAGCCAGTCTGCCGAAGGAATAGCGCCATGTCCGACCTGATCCCATTGGCCCAAGCGCATTGCCTGCCGCTCAAGGGCAGCGAGCACAAGCTCACCCAGGCCCGGATCGCCGAGCTGATCCTGGAGGTGCCAGGCTGGGCCCTGGTGGAGGAAGGCCGGGCCCTGTCCAAAACCTTCCACTTCGACAATTACTACCAGACCATGGCCTTCGTGAACGCCCTGGCTTACATGGCCCATGCCGAGGACCACCACCCCGACCTGGGGGTGCACTACGATCGCGCGGTCGTGCGCTATTCCACCCACGATGTCGGCGGCCTCAGCGAGAACGACTTCATCTGCGCGGCCAAGGCCGACCTGCTGGCTGATTGACGCCGTGCCGGGCAACCGCTTCTTCCGTTCCGGAGGTGCATTCCGATGATCAGGTCCTTCCCCTCGTCCCCGTTCCCGCCAGCCGCCCTGCTGTTGGCAGCCACCGCGCTGGGGCTGGCGGGGTGCAGCGCCGATCCTGGCTCCGAGGCGGCCTTCGTGCCGCCCACCCAGGTCGCTGCCGTGCATACGCCCGCGCCCGACTATCCCATTGAACTGGCCTGCGCCGGGATCGGCGGCGTGGTCGGCCTGAGCCTGACCGTAGGCACCGATGGCAAACCCGCGCAGATCCAGCTGCGCAACAGCAGCGGCAACGGAGCGCTGGACCAGGCCGCGCAGGAAGCGGTGAAGTCCTGGAAATTCGAAGCGGCCACCCGCGGCGGCAAGCCGCTGCCGCAGACCATCCAGGTTCCGGTCAACTTCAAGCCCCCGCAGCCGCGCCCCGACCAGTGCTTCGCCCTGGACGCCACGTCCCGGTAATCGAGGGCCGGCACGCCGCGTGCGGCGGCTTCAGGCCAGGCGGTCGAGCGCCGCCGCCAGGTCCTCGGCCAGCGGCGCATTGAGGACATAGGGAACCTTGCCGCCGTCGAGTGCGAATTCCAGCGACGCGGCATGCAGGAACAAGCGCTTCAGGCCGGCCTGTTCGCGCAGGCGCTTGTTGACCGCCGGATCGCCGTACTTGTCGTCGCCGGCCACCGGATGGCCGATGTGCTGGGCGTGGACCCGGATCTGGTGGGTGCGGCCGGTTTCGATCCGGACCTCGCAATAGGAATGCCCTCCCCGTCGCTCGAGCACCCGGAAATGGCTGGTCGAAGGCT
>SEHC01000220.1 GCA_004173415.1 Lysobacteraceae bacterium | reverse complement strand
GACACGTAATGCGGCGGCAACGGCTGCAGGGTTTCGGTGTCGTACCAGTTGTAGAAATGGCCGCGGTGGCGGGCCAGGTTTTCCATCGTGGCCAGGGTGCGCTGGGTGCGCTCGAGCACCCCAACGACCTGCAGGTAGCCGAAGTCCAGCGCCGACAGGTTGGCCAGCAGCGAGAGCCCGATGTTGGTCGGCGACGTGCGCCGGGCCACGACCAGCGACGGATGCTCCTGGATGTTGTCCGGTGGCAGCCAGTGGTCCTCGGCACGGATCCAGGTCTCGAAGAACGCCCAGGTCCGGCGCGACAGCCGTCCCAGGAAGGCTAGCTGGGCGGGCGACAGTTCGGCCGAGCGTTGCCGCGGCGGCTTGCCCATCCACGCCATCAGCGGCGGCGACAGCAGCCACAGCAGCAGGATCGGCGCGGCCACCCACAGCGCGGTCGGATTCAGCCGGCCCAGCAGCGCGGCCACGGTCAGCGCGAACAGCGGCGAAAACCACATGCTGCGCAGCTCGGCGGCTACACCGCTGCCGAGGCTGCGCTCGACTTCGCTGGAAGGATTCCACTGCAGCAGGTGGCGCCGGCTCAGGAGCATGCGCCAGGCGGTGCGCGCGATCGCGCCCAGGCTGAAGAAGGCTTCGTAGGGCAGGCAGGCCAGGTTGACCGCGGCCCGGTGCAACTGGCGCGCGCAGGATTCCAGCACCTGCAGCAGGTGCGTTTCCAGGGTCATGTCCAACGGCTTGGCGAAGACCTCACGCAGGGCAGGCACCAGCGCCGGCAGCAGCATCAGGCTCAGTACCCACAACGTCCACGACAGCGCCTGCGGCAGCAGCGCCCAGCCGATCACCAGCAGCGCGGTGGCCGCCGCCGGCACCAGGCTGCGGCGCAGGTTGTCCAGCAGCTTGCCGCGCGACAGCCACGACAGCGGGTTGCGCTCGAAGCCGCCCTGCATCCGCGGCACCCACGGCATCAGCCAGGGCAGCAGTTGCCAGTCGCCGCGGATCCAGCGGTAGCGACGCTTGACGTCGGCGGCGTAGCGGGCCGGGTAGTCCTCGAACAGGCGCACGTCGCTGACCAGCCCGGCGCGTGCGTAGCAGCCTTCCAGCAGGTCGTGGCTGAGGACGCGGTTCTCGGGGAAGCGGTCTTCCAGCGCATGCTCGAAGGCATCCACGTCGTAGATGCCCTTGCCGACGAAGGAGCCTTCGCCGAACAGGTCCTGGTACACGTCCGAGACCGTCCGCGTGTACGGATCGATGCCCGGCTCGCTGCCGTACATGCGCGCATAGCGAGAGGCCACGCGCCCGCCCATGCTGCTGCCGACGCTGGGCTGGAGGATGCCGTAGCCGCGGGTGACGCGGCGCTTGCGCTCGTCGAAGCGGGCCTGGTTGAGCGGATGGGCCAGGGTGGCGATGAATTCGCGCGCCGCATCGCGCGGCAGGCGCGTGTCGGTGTCCAGGGTGATGACGTAGCGCACCGCGGCCAGGCGCGCGATGTCGCCGGCGATGCGCATGAAGGCCTCGTCGCCGCCGCCACGCAACAGCCGGTTGAGCGCGGCCAGCTTGCCGCGCTTGCGCTCGTAGCCGATCCACGCGCCTTCGCGCGGGTTCCACTGCCGCGGCCGGTGGAACAGGAAGAACAGGTCGCCGGCGCCTTCCTCGATCCGCTCGGGCGCATAGCGCGCGTTGAGGCGGTCGATCTGCGCCGCGGCGTGCTCGACCAGCACCGCATCGGTGTCCAGCACTTCACGGTCGGCATCAAGGAAGTCGGTCAGCAGGGCGAAGTGCAGGTGCGCGTCGCGATTGGCCAGGAACCGCACTTCCAGGCCTTCGACCAGCGCATCGATGCCTTCGATGCTGCCGATCATGCTGGGCACCACCACCAGGGTGCGCGAGTGGGGCGGGATGGACTTGGAATAGTCCATCCGTGGCAACGGCTGCGGCGGCACCAGCAGGGTCGCCGCCCAGTTGACCAGGGCGATGCCCAGTTCGCTGAAGGCGATCAGCCCGAGCAGGGCGACCAGGCACAGCCACGGCCAGTCGAAGCGGTCGGCGCTGGCCTCGGAGACCAGCGCCCAGCTGAAGCCCAGGGCGATGGCCCCGATCGGCGCCAGGTACAGCGGCAACGGGACCCGGCGCACGCGCAGGCGCGCCGGACTGGTCGCGCCGGGCAGGCCGGCGATCGCCGCCCGCGCCTGGACGATGCCCTCGTCCACCAGGTAGTAGCCGACATGGGCGTGGATGTCGCCGCTGCCGGCGTGCGCGCCGGCCAGTTGCAGGATGCAGCGGGCCACGTCGACTTCGTCGGCGCCGCTCTGCCTGGCCGCCTTCTCGACCACATGGCGGTAGGCGTCGCGGGTGTTGAAGTCCATCAGCGGGTAGGTGCCGGCCGGGTCCTCGCCCAGCACCTGCTCGACCAGGCTCATCGCCTCGACGAAATCGCGCCAGTCCATGTTCGCCAGGAAACGCAGGCTGCCGATGCTGTTGCTGATCGATACCTGGTCGGCGGCCTGCTGCTGGCTCTCGGCGTGGACCAGCTCCTCGATGCTGTGGCCGCCGGCGGCCACCCATTGCTCGACCCAGGCCACCGGCATCGACAGCGCCGCGCTGCGGCCCTGCATGCCGCGGGTCAGTTCGGCCACGAACGCGCCGGACAGCGGCGGCCCGGAGCGGGCCATGTCCGCCACCACCAGGACCACGTCCTTCGGATTGGTCGAGGCGGTTTCGTTGAGCAGCGAGGCCCATTCCCCGGCCAGGCGGTGGTCCACCCCATCGCGCATCACCCGCACCGCCATGCGCCGCAGGTTCTCGATCAGGGCCAGGCGCAGCATGATCGGAATGGCCCACAGTTCGCCCATCTTCAACGGGCTGACCGACTGGTAGGCGCGGATGAAGCGGCCCAGGGTTTCCTCGTCGACCCGGCCGTCGC
The DNA here is from genome assembly GCA_004173415.1 of Lysobacteraceae bacterium. Classification (GTDB taxonomy): domain Bacteria; phylum Pseudomonadota; class Gammaproteobacteria; order Xanthomonadales; family Xanthomonadaceae; genus Pseudoxanthomonas_A. The sequence goes on along the minus strand of SEHC01000220.1, from coordinate 2,149 downwards.
CATGGGCGATGGCCTGGGTGGCCAGGTCATAGACGCGCGGCAGGCCGGCGGAGGGGCCCTTGCTCAGCGACGGCAGTTCGCGGCTGTAGCCCTTGGGCAGGTGCCGGCGCGCGGTGCGGATCTGTTCCTCGACCAGGTAGTAGTTGTCCAGCAGCCACTCGCCGGCCGGCGTGATCCGTACTTCGTCCTTGACCATCGTGGCCAGCAGGGTGCTGGCGTCGTCCAGCAGGCCCTCGTTCTCCTTCAGACGGGCCAGCAGCAGGTCCGGTTGCGGACGCGCATGCAGGCGGTGGTCGCGGGCCAGCGCCTTGCCGCGCCATTCCATCTGCTCGGCGCTGAGCAGCTGCGATCGCAGCAGTTCCTCGGGCAGCGGGGTTTTCTGCGTCGCCGCCCGTTGCCAGCGCCAGATGCGCCGGCGCAGGCGCAGCCATCGACCGAAGATCCGCCAGGCAGTAGGCATGAAGATGCGGTCACCGTGGAGTAGGGCCGGCCATCATTGCATCGGCTCCGGAAGTGGGCCGTGAAGCCACCACGCCGCGCTGGGCGCGGCTCACTGATCCAGCGGGCTGAGCACGCCATGGGCGCCGCGGCCCAGCACATGGGTGTAGATCTGGGTGGTGGAGACGTCCTTGTGCCCCATCAGCTCCTGCACGGTGCGGATGTCCTGCCCGGATTCGAGCAGGTGGGTGGCGAAGGAGTGGCGCAGGGTGTGGCAACTGGCCGGCTTGTCGATCCCGGCGCGGTCGCGCGCCACTTTCACCGCGCGCTGCAGCACGCCTTCGTCGATATGGTGGCGGCGCACACGGCCGCTGCGCGGGTCCCTGGATTCGCGCGGCGAAGGAAACACGTATTGCCAGCAGAACTGGCGCCCGGCGTTGGGATACTTGCGGGCCAGCGCATGTGGCAGGTACACCTCGCCAGCTCCCCCGGCCAGGTCCCGGCCGTGCTGCACGCGGACCCGCTCGACCTGCTCGAGCAGCCGCTCGCGCAGGCGCCGCGGCAACGGCACCCGTCGGTCCTTGCCGCCCTTGCCGTTGCGCACGCCATCCATCAGCGCGAGCAGGCGCCCGACCTCGTCGCGCGACAGCACTGCCGGGATCTTCTGCGGCCGCTTGGCCCGCACCACCGACTCCATCCACGGCAACTGCATCCCCAGCACCTCGCGGTACAGGAACAGCAGCGCCGACAGCGCCTGGTTCTGGGTACTGGCGGCCACATCGTGGGTGGTCGCCAGCGTGGACAGGAATGCCTCGACCTCCGGCGCCCCCATCGTGCGCGGATGGCGCTTGTCGTTTGCGACCACGAACCTGCGGATCCAGTCCACATAGGCTCGTTCGGTACGCAGACTGTAATGGCGGACGCGGCAACAGTCACGGACCCGATCCAGCAAGTATTTGACCTATCCATCAATTGGACAAATCGCCGCATCTATCGCACCCAATCCGTTTTGGTCTGTCGATGCTACCGGCATTGCATCTGCGCCATTCCGTGTTGGCCTCAAGACCGCCTCGTGGCTTGTATGGACACTCGCTCCGGTTGCGCTACTCTGGGTTTTGGGGTTCTTACTCGGGCGGCGGTCATCTGGACACGCCGCCTAACAATTCGTTCAAGCCGAAACCGCTTCGTTACAGCAAAGTCATGGCAGGAAAAGCTTGCCATGCCTTTGCCTCCACTGCGCGGTCCGGCTTAACTCAGGCGTTAGGTGCCGCAATGACATCACTGCTTCTCATAGCGCTACTCTTAGCTGGTACTGAGGCTCAATCTGCACACTCAGCGGTTCCGATCGACTGTAAAGCCGAGAGAGTTGCGCTTCTGCAGTCCATCCAGCCATTGGTTATCCCAGACGCAACCCTGGCTACTCCACCGGACAATGATCCGCGCACCGTGCAGTTCTTTATTATTTCTGGGGCCGCGGCCAATTCGGGCAGTGTCTCAAAGGACGGACAGGTGATCTATCTACCTGCTTCTGCAGCCGATGGGCCGGATGCTGACGATACTATTGGCGCTCAGCTTTTTGCGCAGGCTACAGATCGGTTATTGTCTTTAAAGTTCGGAGACGTGTGTGCGCCGCTACAAATTCCGTCGGGCGGCTCCTAACAATTCATTCAAGCCGAACCCGCTTCGCGGGTCGGCTTAATTCAGGCGTTAG
>SEHC01000219.1 GCA_004173415.1 Lysobacteraceae bacterium | reverse complement strand
CGGCACCGCGCAGGTCCTGCAGCAGCGCTCGCGCCCCGGGCATGAGAGGCAGGCCAGCATCGACCAGCCGGTCATAGCGCAGCGTGCATTGCAGCGACAGGCGCCGGGCCTGGTCCTGGCCCAATGCCTGCTGCAGCAGCACCTCGCAAGCGGCTTCGTGCAGGCCGACCATCGAGGTCCAGAGCGGGTCCGGTACTGCCAGACCCAGCTCCCTCGCGGCGGCACGCCAGCATTCGAGTATCGCGCGCTCGCTGTCGATCAGCAGCCCATCCATGTCGAAGACCACCGCGCGCAGGCTCATGCGCCAAACAATCCCGCGCGCTCGCCGGCTTCCACCAGGCGCCATTGGCCCCGGCCCAGGTCGCCCAGCGACAACCCGCCGACGCGGCTGCGATGCAATGCCTCGACGTGGTTGCCGACCGCAGCGAACATCCGCCGCACCTGGTGGTAGCGGCCTTCATGCAGGACCAGCCGCACCTGGCGCGGCCCGAGAATTTCCAGTTCGGCGGGCAACAGCGGCGTCTGTTCCGACTCCAGCATCAGCCCCCCGCTGGCGAACGTGTCCGCCTCGTCGCCGCGCAGTTCGCTGGCAAGGCTGGCCTCGTAGACCTTGGACAGTTTCGATTTCGGCGATGAAATGCGGTGCAGCAGCGCGCCATCGTCGGTGAACAGCAGCAACCCGCTGGTATCGCGATCCAGGCGGCCCACGCTGGAAAGCAGCGGCGAACGCAGGCGGTAGCGTGGCGGCAACAGGTCGTAGACGATGCGTCCCGGATCCTTGGTCGAACAGGTGTAGCCCACCGGCTTGTGCAGCATCAGCAGCATGCCCTGCGGTGGATCCGGTGGCTGGCCGTCGATGCGCAGGCGGTCGTGGTCCAGCGGGTCGTCGGCGTACAACACCTCGCCGTCGGCATCGGTGATGCGGCCTTCTCGGAACATGGCCGCGACCTGCTTGCGGCTGCCGTAGCCCAGGTTGGACAGGTGCCTGACCAGCTTCACCTGCGCGCCGCCTTGACCGCTTCGATCACCTTGAAGCCGTCGCGTTCGCCCAGCGTGCGAACCTGGCCGAAGGCCTCGCCCAGCGATTCCTCGTAGGGCAGGTGGCGGTTGGCGACCAGCCAGAGCTTCCCGCCCGGCTTCAGCGCTTCGGCCGCCACCGCGATGAAGCGGCGACCGACGTCGGGTCGGTCGGCGCGGCTCTGGGTATGGAACGGAGGATTGGTGACCACGAAGTCGTAGCGTTGCGGCACGCCGGTGGTGACGTCGTGCCAGAGGAACTCGCGGCGCGCCGGCGAGTCGATGGCCGAAAGGTTCTCCCTGGCCAGTTCCAGCGCGCGCGACTCGGCTTCGTACAGGTCCAGACCGGTGACCCGGGGGCAACGCGCCAGCACTTCCGCCGACAGGTAGCCGTATCCGGCGCCCAGGTCGGCGCCGTGGCCGACGATGTCCTTCGGCAGGTGTTCGACCAGCAAGGCCGAAGCCGGATCGATCCGGTCCCACGCGAACACACCCGGGCGACTGCGGAAGCGTCCGTCGAGGATGGGCCGCGGCGCATCCAGCCTGGACCACTGCGCCAGCAATGCCGGGTCATGCGCCTGGCCTAGCGGCTTGCTCCAGAACACGCGGCAATGGTTCTTCGCCAGGCTGCCGCCGAGACCCGCGAGCTGGCCAAGGTCGGCCTCGCCGGCCTTCGCGCGCGCGCAGGAACAACACCGGGCCCGCAGGCCAATGCAGTGGCCGGCCAGCGAACGGAAGGAACAGCGAATCGAGTGCGGGATCGGATTGGGGAGCGGCCAACGAGGCATCAACTTGTTGTGGATTGCGGATGATTCTACCTCTCGCACCACGCATCGCCCTGCGCCAGGGCCGCCGATTCATCGCAACCGTTCGTCGGGCTTGAGCATGAGCTGCAAACAAAATGGTTGCGCACGCAAAACAACGCGCGTATCGTGCGCGACCTTCGCCCAAGCGGCGTATTTTCGCGACACCGGACTTTTCCATGAAATCGCATTCCATCAACGCGGTCCTGTTTGCACTGTGGCCCAGCCGCCACGGCGCCGACCTGCGCGCGCGCATGGAATCGCGCGCCCTCGCAGGCCAGCCAAGCCAGTACCGCAACACCTGACCAGGTCGGACTCCCAGGGAGATCGGCCACCCCGATCTCCCGAGGCAACGCGAATGCCCTCGGGTCGCAAGTCCCGGGGGCATTTTGTTTCCAGCGTTCGCAAAGGAAGCGCATGCAGCGCAACAGTCCGGCAAAACCAGCTAACGGAAATTACCTTCCGCCCTGAAGCATCCGGTTGCGCGACTACCGCGCCCGAGACAGGGGCGCGGCTGCGACCGGCGCATGTGCGCCGCGTGGTGATGCTTCGACGCGAGTGGCGCGAGGCCGGGTTTGCGACGCATAAGGCGCAATGCGCCTGTACGAATTGCAGGTTGGCGACAGCCGGCAATACGGAACATCGATCGAACACGCTCCAGCGGTACGGCTTGCGATGCCGTCCGGTGCGCGCGGCCTTGCCGTGGCGTATGCCGAAGCGTGGGAGAAGGTGTTCCACCAGGACGATAGCTCATGTTGGATAGAGCAGCGGCGTAGACGCCGAAGATCGCCGGTTCGATTCCGGTTCGTCCACCACTGGATAGCTCAGTCGGGTAGAGCGGCAGATTCTCAATCTGTTTGTCGCGGGTTCGATTCCCGCTCCAAGACATGACCTGTTACGTCATGACCAGGAACGCAAGTTCCACCACAGGAAACGTCCCGTGCGGCGTTCCGGACCTCCGCGATGGAATGCGGACGATGGAGCAAGGCAGCAGGGGCGGCGCCGGATCACCGCTCTTGAGGCGGATGGAAGGAAACGGAAAGCCGCCGCGGCAGCGCATCGCCAAAGCAGACGGAAGTCTCCCGCTCTCCGCGGACAGCGCCCTGGTTCCGCTTCGTCCAGGTCAAGGGATGTTTCCAACTTCTTCTTCCGCCATGGGCGGAAACACGGCACATGCGGAACCGGTCCGCGCATGCGACGTCAATGGATGGACCGGACCACCAGAGCCATCAAGGAGATCAATGCCATGTTCTGGACCAAGAGGGTCGTGATCGGTGACGGCGAGCGCGGCCTGGTGTACCAAGATCGTCAATTCGAGCGCGTGCTCGCCGCAGGCGTGTACCGCAGGTTCGATCCGCTGAAGCGCATCGACGTCGTGGTCCACGACATCGCCAATCCGGAATACGCCGGCCGCGACGCCGACGCGCTGATCGCCGGGCTGGGCGAGCGGCTGGATGAAACCTTCGTGCTGGCCGACATCGGCGCCGATGAAGTCGGCCTGGTATCGAGGAACGGCAAGCTGGAGGACGTGCTGGCACCGGGTTCGCGCAAGCTGTACTGGCGTGGACTGGTCAAGGTCGAGGTCCGGCGCGTGTCGCTGGCCGAAGGCCTCGAGGTTGATGCTCCGGTCACCCGTCGTCTGCGCCAGCTCGGCATGCTGTCCAAGGTCGCGGTGACCGCGGAAGTGCCGGCCGAATCGGCGGGCCTGGTGATCGAGTTGCGCGTGCAGTCGGTCGAAGTGTCGGGCCAGGAGTTGCTGACCAGGGACAAGGTCAGCCTGCGCGTGAACCTGGCCGCCAGCATGCGCGTGACCGACCCGGTCGCCGCGCGCACCAAGGTGGCCAGCTTCGGCGACCACCTGTACCGCGAGCTGCAGTACGGCCTGCGCAAGGCGGTTTCGGCCAAGACGCTGGACGAGCTGCTCGGCGACAAGGCCTCGCTGGATGCGGACATCTTCGCCTACGTGCGCGGCCAGGTCGGCGTGTTCGGCGTCGAAGTGCTGGGCGTCGGGGTCAAGGACGTGATCCTGCCGGGCGAGATGAAGGAGATCCTCAACAGCGTGGTGCAGGCGGAGAAGGCGGCCCAGGCCAACGTGATCCGCCGGCGCGAGGAGGCGAACGCCACGCGTTCGCTGCTCAACACCGCGAAGTTGATCGAGGAGAGCCCGGTGCTGATGCGCCTGAAGGAGCTCGAGGCCTTGGAGAAGGTCACCGAGAAGATCGACAAGCTCACCGTGTTCGGCGGCCTGGAAGGCGTTCTGAAGCAGCTGGTGACATTGAAGTAGTGCAAACCGCCCCTTCTTCCGCTTGCGGAGGAAGGCTGGGATGGGGGCGAACGAAGTCGTACTGTCGGATGCTGGCTACGGAATGGCTTGGACATGTTCGTAGCAACGGATCGCCACTGGCTTCGACTTGCCCCCACCCCACCCCCCCGTGAACGCGGCAGGGGCTGTTACTTTTTCAAGGAAGGACATCATGGAAATCAACTATGAACTGCTGCACGCCCAAGGCAGCGCCACGCCGATCAAGGGCTGGGTGCGCGGGGTGCCGCTGGAAGAACAGGCCCACGAACAGCTGCGCAACATCGCCGGCATCCCGTTCGTCGGGCCGTGGGTGGCGGTGATGCCGGACGTGCACCTGGGCAAGGGAGCGACCGTGGGTTCGGTGATCCCGACCCGTGTCGCGATCATCCCGGCCGCGGTCGGCGTGGACATCGGCTGCGGCATGGCCGCGGTGAGGACCACGCTGCGTGCCAGCGACCTGCCGGACAACCTGGCGCAACTGCGTTCCAGCATCGAGCGTGGGGTGCCCGTCGGCAATGGGCCGGGTGGAGAGCATCGCCACCTGCCGGACAGCCACGAGACTCGCATTGCGAATTCAGGGCTGATGGCCGGATTGGAGGCGATCAAGCGTAAACACCGCAAGATCCGCACCGACAAGCTGGAGCGCCAGATCGGCACGCTGGGCGGTGGCAACCACTTCATCGAGATCTGCCTGGACGAGACCGGTGCGGTGTGGGTGATGCTGCACAGCGGCTCGCGCGGCACCGGCAACCTGATCGGCAGCTACTTCATCGAACTGGCCCGCGCGCAGCTGGCGCAGCGCGTGCTCGGCTTCCGCGTCCCGGACAAGGACCTGGCCTTCTTCATGGAGGGCGAGCCCCTGTTCGACGACTACGTGGAGGCGGTGTCGTGGGCACAGGTCTACGCGCGCCACAACCGCGAGGCGATGATGGCGCGGGTGCTGGCCGAGATGCGCCACCGTTTGCCGAAGTTCCAGCTGGAGAAGCTGGCGGTGAACTGCCACCACAACTACGTGCAGAAGGAAACGCACGGCGGCGAGGAGCTGCTGGTGACCCGCAAGGGCGCGGTCAGCGCGCGGGCCGGCGAGCTGGGCATCATCCCCGGCAGCATGGGCACCTGCAGCTACATCGTGCGCGGCAAGGGCAATGCGGACAGCTTCCACAGCTGCAGCCACGGCGCCGGGCGGGTGATGAGCCGCACGGCGGCCAGGCAGAACATCACCCTGGCCCAGCACCGCCAGGCCACTGCGCACGTGGAATGCCGGAAGGACGCGGCGGTGGTGGACGAATCGCCCGCCGCCTACAAGTCGATCGACGCGGTCATGGCCGCGCAGGGCGACCTGGTCGAAGTGGTGCATACCTTGCGGCAGGTGATCTGCATCAAGGGTTGACCTGGAGAGGGAAGGCGTCGCCGCAGGGCGGCGCCTTTTCCAGTTCGGGAAACAAGCTTATTTGGCCTTCACCTTGCGGTCGCCCAGCAGGGCGCTGAGCACGATGCTGGCGCCGAGTCCCACCCCCAGCAGGAACAGCAGCAGGGCCACGGTGGGGTAACCCCACAACGTGCTCTGGGTGGGGATGCGCATCATCAGCGAGGAGGCCAGGATCAGCGAGGCGGTGATCACCCCGGCCGCGATCCGGTTGGCGATCTTCTGCAGGCTTTCCATCAGGTGCGACTCCTCCAGCCCGGTCACGCGCAACTGCAGGCGATTGTCGGCCACCAGGCCGAGGATGTCGGTCAACTTCCGCGGACCGTCGCGCATCAGCGACTGCAGCTCCATCAGCTCGCTGGCCAGGCTGGGCGAGGACAGCGACTGGCGCAGGCGCGCGCGCATGACGTGCTGGAGGTGGTCCTCGACCGCCTGCTTGGCATCGAACCCGGGTACCAGCAACTGGCACACCGCGTCCAGGTTCAACAGGGTCTTGCCCAGCAGGCTGACTTCCGGCGGCATGCGCAGGCCGTGGCTGGTGCACAGGCGAACCAGCTCCAGCACCACGCGCCCTTCCGAGGTCGCGGTACTGTGCGCAGCGTACCGGGCCACCAGCTGGCCGACCTCGCGGGTGAAGCGCTCGTCGTCGTAGTCATCCAGCGGCGTGCCCAGCGCGATCGCTTCCTGGGCGACCTGTTCGCCGCGCCCGTCGACCGCGGCGAAAAGCAGCTTGAGCATGCGTTCGCGCTGGCGTGGCGCCACGTTGGCGACCATGCCCAGGTCGAAGATGGCCAGCCGGCCGTCGCCGGTGACACGCAGGTTGCCGGGATGCGGGTCGGCATGGATCTCGCCATGCACGAACATCTGGTCCAAGTAGCCGCGCATGAGCGCGTCGGCCAGCGGCTGCATCTGCTGTTCGGTGCGGCGCACGCCAGTGACCTGGTCCACGCGGGTGCCTTGCAGCAGTTGCATGGTCAGCACGCGGCGGCTGCACAGGTCGTTCACCGGATAGGGCACGCACAGGACCGGATACGGCGCCAGGTGCTCGCCGAAGCGTTCCAGATTGCGCGCTTCGGCCAGGTAATCCAGCTCGGCCATCAGGGTGCGGTGGAACTCACCCAGCCAGTCGGCGAAATGCACCTGCCGGCCCAGCCGGGTGATGCGGTCGGCCGCACTGGCCACGCCACGCAACAGCGACAGATCGGCGGCCATCTGCACATCGACCCCCGGCTTCTGCACCTTGACCGCGACCGGGGTGCCATCGCGCAGGGTGGCGCGGTGGACCTGGGCCAGCGAGGCGCAACCTATCGGATCGGGATCGAACTCGGCAAAGGCCTTGCTCAGGCGCACGCCGAGTTCTTCCTCCACCACTTCGCGGATCCTCTCGAACGGGATCGTGCCGACGTTCTCCTGCATGCGCTCCAGGGCGGTGGCATAGGCCGGCGGCACGATGTCCGGGCGGGTGGAAAGCATCTGGCCCAGCTTCACGAAGGTGGGACCCAGCGCCTCCAGGTCGCGACTGAATTCCTCCGGGCTGCCCTCCACCTCGGAGCGCTCCTCCTGCTCGGGATCCAGCGCAATCCCGGAGAACACGCCTGAATTTCGATAGCGCCAGAGGAAGCGCAGGACCTGGGTCCTGCGCTCCATGCCGCCGCTGACTGCCGGTGCGTTCTGCAGGCCTGCTTCCATTTCTCTGGCTCTCCGAGCGAATTGCCCGGCAGTGTGTCGATGCGTGGGTAATGGGCCGGTGAAGCGGTGCGTGGGCGCTGATCCCGCATGACTCGCGGGGGTCTTGCTCGCGTGCAGCTGCCCCTCACCCGGCCTTCGGCCACCCTCTCCCCGCAAGCGGGGCGAGGGACGCTTCGATCCTGATGAGGACGATGCTGAAGACGAGCACTCGCAGCGGTCTGCCATGGAAAGCGGTTAGCTATTGGCTATTGGCTATTGGCTATTGGCTATTGGCTATTGGCTATTGGCTATTGGCTATTGGCTATTGGCTATTGGTTGTTTGGGTGTTGGCTGTTGGCTGTTGGCTGTTGGCTGTTGGCTGTCGGCTGTCGGCTGTCGGCTGTTGGCTGTCGGCTGTCGGCTGTTGACGATTGACGGTTGGCGGTTGGCGGTTGGCGGCCGCCCAAGCGATCACGCATACTCGCCACCCGCTTTGAGCAGGCGCTTGCGCTCGCGGACAAGTCCGCTGCACATCCTGCCTCAATCAGCGTCCCTCGCCCCGCCTGCGGGGAGAGGGTGGCCGAAGGCCGGGTGAGGGGCCGCCTGCACCACCCTTGAGATCTCATCAAGGACCAGATCCGTATCGCGCAACACTTCATCATTCCAGAACCGCAAGACCCGGTACCCCATCTTCTGCAGGTACAGCGTGCGCAGCCCGTCGGCATGCATCTGCTCCGGCTCCAGATGCTGGCTGCCGTCCAGTTCCACGATCAAGCCGATCTCCAGACAGACGAAATCCAGGTAGAACGGGCCGACCCGGTGTTGCCGGCGGAACCTGCATTCATGCAGGCGTCGACCGCGCAGGCATTGCCAGATCAGCAGTTCCGCATCGGTCTGCTGCTGGCGCAACGCCCTTTCCCTGCTGTGGTCCTGTTTGCCGCGCATGGCTGCCCTCCCTGGTCACTGAGGCCAAGCTTGGACACAGCACCCGGGCCAGGCCATCAGGAAACCCCGCGGATCGCCGTGGGTCCACGCCTTCGCGTATTTGCGTGGACTCTTCCCTGGCGCAGGAACAACGCCGCGGTCAGCCCTGCAATTCCCGCAAGGTCACCGAGGGCGGTGCGTCCAGCACCCGGCGGGTGGCGAACAGGCCGGCCAGCAGTGCCGCTAGCATGCCCAGGCCTCCGCCGATCGCCGCGAGCGACCAGTTCGCCTGCCACGGCAGGTCGAACACGCGGGTGGCGATCACCCCGGACAGCACCGAGGCGGCGATGGCCGCGACCAGGCCCGATAACAGGCCGATGGCGGCGAACTCCGACGCCTGGGCCAGGCGCAGCTGGCGGCGGCTGCCACCCAGCACGCGCATCACCCCGCCTTCCAGCAGGCGCTCGTCCTGGCTGGCGCTGATCGCCGCCAGCAGCACCAGCACGCCAGCGGCCAGCGAGAACCAGAACACCACCTGGACCACGGTCGAAACCTGGTCGGCGGTGCTGCGCACCTGCTTGAGCACCGCATCGACGTCGATCACCGACAGGTTGGGGAAACGCTCGACCAGCTGCGCAGTGAAGCGCGTGTGCGCGGGAGGCACGCTGACCGCGGTGATGTAGCTGGCGGGGTAACCCGAGAGTGCGCCAGGCGAGGCGACGACGAAGAAATTGGGGCGGAAGCTCTCCCAGTCGACGCTGCGCAGGCTGGTGATCCTGCCTTCGAACGGCTGGCCGGCGATATCGAAGGCGACCCGGTCGCCCAGTTTCCAGCCGAGCTGCGCGGCGAAGCGCTCTTCCACCGACAGCTCGGGAGAGGCCGGCGTGCGTCCGTTCCAGAAGCGGCCCGCGGTGACCTTGTTGTCCTCGCGCAGGGTGGCGGTGGTGGACAGGTTGAACTCGCGTTCGGCGCGGCGCCGGGCTTCGGCGTCCTCGCCGTAGTCGGCGCCGCTGGCGGGCTTGCCGTTGAGCGAGACCAGGCGCCCGCGGATCATCGGATACAGGGTCGGCGGGGCCAGCCGCTGTTCGGCCATGAATGCATTGACGTCGGTCTGCTGGTCTTCCTGCACGTTGATGATGAAGCGGTTCGGCGCATCGGCGGCCAGCGACAACTGCCAGCGATCGAGCAGGTCGGTGCGCACGAAGGTCAGCAGCAGCAGCGCCATCAGGCCCAGGCCCAG
>SEHC01000218.1 GCA_004173415.1 Lysobacteraceae bacterium | reverse complement strand
GCGTTCGGCGAGAATTACGTCCAGGAGGCGCAGGCCAAGATAAATGAACTGGCCGCCCTGGACCTGGAGTGGCACATGATCGGCCACCTGCAATCCAACAAGGCGGAACTGGCGGCGACGCTCTTCGATTGGGTGCAGACCGTGGACCGGCTGAAGCTGGTCGCTGCGCTGGCCAGCCATCGACCGCCGGCGCGCGCCCCGCTGAACGTACTGATCCAGGTCAACATCGACGACGAAGCCAGCAAGCATGGCTGTCGCCCGCAGCAGGTAGCCGGGCTGGCCGAGGCCATCGCCGGCCAACCACGACTGCTGCTCCGGGGGCTGATGGCGATTCCCGCGCCACACCCGGAGATCGAACGCCGACGCGCCGCCTATCGGGCCATGGCCGCCCTGTTCGACACGCTGGCGGCGGATCATCCCGGCGCGGACACGTTGTCGATGGGCATGAGCGACGACTATCCGCTGGCCGTCGCCGAAGGTGCGAACATGGTCCGCATCGGCACCGCGCTGTTCGGGCCGCGACCTTCCAGGACGTGAGGAATCCCATGCAAGCAAGTCCCGACATCGCCTTCATCGGCGGCGGCAACATGGCCCGCAGCCTGATCGGCGGACTGATCGCGCGCGGCACGCTCCCGGCCCGCATCCGCGTCGCCGAGCCGGTCGAAGCGCTGCGCGAGGCCCTGGCGGCTGATTTCGGGGTCAGCGTGTTCGACGATGCCCCGGCCGCCGTCGCCGATGCCGGCCTGTGGCTGCTGGCGGTGAAGCCGCAGGTGATGCGCCAGGTGTGCGAAGACCTGGCCGCCACGGGCCAGGCGCAGCGCGCGTTGACGGTCTCGATCGCCGCCGGCATCACCACCGCCCAGCTGCAACGGTGGCTGGGCGGCGGTACGGCGGTGGTCAGGGCGATGCCGAACACCCCTGCCCTGCTGGGCGCCGGCGTGACCGGACTGTTCGCCAGCCCGCAGGTGGACGCCGAAGGACGCCGCCTGGCGACCGAACTGCTCTCGGCGGCGGGGCAGACCGTGTGGATCGAGGATGAAGCCCGGATGGACGCGGTGACCGCCGTGTCCGGCAGCGGACCGGCCTACGTGTTCCTGCTGGCCGAGGCCATGCAGGCCGCCGCGCGGGCCGAGGGACTTCAGCCTGAGGCCGCCTCCATCCTGGTGACGCAGACCCTGCTGGGTGCGGCGCGGATGCTGGCCGAGTCCGGCGAGGCACCGGCCGAACTGCGCAGGCGGGTGACCTCGCCCAACGGCACCACCCAGGCCGCGATCGAGGCCTTCCAGGCCGGCGGCTTCGAGGCGCTGGTGGCCGCCGCGATCCACGCCGCCAGCGAACGCGGCCGCGCCCTGTCCGCGGCCAACGACTGACCCCGCATCCCGCACCGGAATCCTGCACATGAAGACCCCCGCCCTGCTGCTGCTCGCCCTGCTGACCGCCTGTTCCGGTGCCGAACCGCCGCGCGCCGCCGTGCTGTCGCAGCCGGCCGATTCCCAGGCCGACTTCGGCGACCTGCGGGTGCACTACAACGCCCTGCCCACGCTCAGCCTGAGCGAAGCGGTGGCCGGCCAGTACGGCGTCGACCGGGACGCGGGCTCGGCGATGCTGGTGGTGGCGGTGCGGCGAGTGGCCGGCGGCGACGAACTGGCCGCCCAGGCCGAGGTCAGCGCCAAGGTGCAGGACCTGCAGGGCGCCGTGCAGCGGGTGGACTTTGCCACGGTGAAGACCGGCGACTACAGCGACCATATCGGCGCGTTCGACATCAGCCCGCGGGATACCTACCGCTTCGAGATCACCGTGAAAAGCGGCGGACGCACCGAGGTGGTGAAGTTCCAACGCAGCTTCTGAGCCCCCCCCGCGCCGCAAACGACGCGAGGCCGGCGGCGGTCAACGCTGGTTGATGCCGTGGCGTCCCGGTCCCAGCAACACGATGGCCACCGCGGCGAACAGGAACATGGCCTGCAGCTCCAGCGCCCAGCCGCCCTGCTCGTTGAGCTGCCACAGCTGACCCATATGCGCCAGGCCGACTGCGAACAGCATGTTGACGGCGATCATCGCGGCGCCGATGCGGGCGTAGAAGCCCAGGACCAGCAGCAGTGGCGCCAGCACCTCACCTATCCATGCGCCGTAGGCGAGGATGGTCGGCAAGCCATGTGCGGCCAGCATGGCTTCGATCGGCGCCAGCCCTGCCTTCAGTTTCGCTACCCCGTGCAACAGGATCAGCACCCCCAGTACCAGCCGTAACACCAGCTTGCCGGAATCCTGCATCGCCGCCTGGTTCATGCCCCGCCTCCGCGAACGAATGGAGCCCCATCATCGCAGGGTCGCGGCGCACGGCGGGAAGAACGCAGCCCGCGCGTTGCCGGCATGACCAAGCCTGCCTGGCCGCGCGCTCCCTCAGGAGGGAAAAGCTGCCGCGGCTCCGGCTCGCCGCGCCGACCAGGCCTGGATGATCGCCGCGATCGCGGCCACGCCCTCGGTCAGCGCCGCAGGACCGGGCTGCAGGATCAGCGGCGACTTGATCTCATGGAGTTCGCCGTCGCGCACCGCCGGGATGGCATCCCAGCCGGGACGCGCGGCCACCTTTTCGGGACGGAACTTCTTGCCGCACCACGATCCCAGGATCAGGTCGGGCGCGCGCCGCACCACTTCACTGGCGTCGGCCAGGATCCGTTCGCGGGCCATCGGCTCCAGTGCGCGTTCGGGGAACACGTCATCGCCACCGGCGATGCGGACCAGCTCGGCCACCCAGCGGATCCCGGTGATCGGCGGCTCGTCCCATTCCTCGAAATACACTTTCGGTCGCACCGGCAACCGCGACGCGGCCTGGCCGATATCCTCCAGCCATGCCGTGCCCGATCAGTTCGGCCGCGATCCCGGCCTGGATGTCGGAGAAACCGACCACGAAATCCGGCTTCAGCTTCAGGATCTCGCCGATCTTCGCACTGGTGAAGGCACTGACCTTGGGCTTTTCCCTGCGCGCGACCGCCGGTCGCACGGTGAAGCCGCTGATGCCGACGATGCGATGCTGCTCGCCGAGCGCATACAGCGTCTCGGTCGGTTCTTCGGTGAGGCAGATGATTCGTTGCGGGCCCATGCCGGGTATTCTGCCATCGCCGCGGCAAGCATCCGGCTGGATCAGGGAAACAGCATCCGCTTCGACCAAGCGCCCGCGGCGTCGCAGTCGTAGCGCCAGCGCTGGTGCAGGCGGAACGCGGCGCCGTACCAGAACTCGAAGGCCTCGGGCAGCACGCGGTAGCCGCTCCATCCCTGTGGCCGCGGTATGTCGCGGCCGCTGAACCTGGTTTCCATCTCCGCCATGCGCGCTTCGAAGGCCTCGCGCGAGTCCAGTGTCTCGGACTGGGCCGAGGCCCACGCGCCCAGCTGGCTCACGCGGGGACGCGAGGCGAAATACTCGTCGGCCTCGGCTTCGTCCACCGCGGCCACGCTGCCCTCCACCCGCACCTGGATGCCGGCTTCGCGCAGGCTGCGCCACAGGAACAGCAGCGCCGCGCGCGGATTCTCCTGCAACTCGCGGCCCTTCTGGCTGTGGGTGTGGGTGTAGAACACGAAGCCACGCGGATCGAAGGACTTCAGCAGCACGGTGCGCGCCGACGGCCGCCCGTCCGCGGTCGCGGTCGCCACGGTCATCGCATTGGGTTCAAGTTCGCTGCCGGCCTTGGCCTCGGCGAACAGGCCGGCGAAAGTGGACAGGGCTTCGGCATACAGGTCGGTCATCAGCGCTTCGCTCGGCGGCGCCGCGGGCGCGGCGGGGGTTGCGCTATTGTCCGCGCATGCAAGCCACTTCGCACACAGGGGTCGGCGGGTTCGACCGGCAATTGATTTCCGAGGCGCTGGATTCGGCCCTGTCGCTACCCGGTCCGGTCCCGGTGTTCGCGATCTCGGGCTTGCAGGGCAGCGGCAAATCGACCTTCGCCGCCCAGCTGGCTGCGCTCGGCCAGGCGCGCGGCCTGCGCGTGGCGGTGCTGTCGATCGATGACTTCTACCTCAGCGTGGCCGAGCGCGAACGCCTCGCCGCCGACGTGCATCCGCTGCTGCGCACGCGCGGCCCACCGGGAACCCACGACCTGGGCCTGGCCCTGTCCACCCTGGATGGCTTGCGCGACGGCGGCCGCGTCGCCCTGCCACGCTTTGACAAGCTCGCCGACGAGCGCGCGGCGCCGGACCGTTGGCCGACCATGCACGGCTGCGACCTGGTGGTGCTGGAGGGCTGGTTCCTGAAGACCCCGGCCCAAGCGCCCGCCGAACTGGCCGCCCCGCTCAACGCGCTGGAACGCGACGAGGACCGCGATGGTCGCTGGCGCTGGTGGTGCAACGAGGCCCTGGATCGCGATTACCCGCCCCTGTGGCGGCGCATCGATGCCCTGTGGCTGCTGCAGGCGCCGGGCTTCGGGGTGGTGCCGAAGTGGCGCTGGGAACAGGAGCAAGCGCTGCTGGCCAGCGGGGGCGCGCATGGCGGCATGGACCGAGATGGCGTGGCCCGCTTCGTGCAGCTGTTCGAACGGGTCAGCCGGCAGGCCCTGGAGACCTTGCCGGCCATCGCCGAACGCACCGTGCCGCTGGACGCGGCGCGCCGGCCCGCGGGTTGAGGCCTACTCGACCACGAAGGTGATGCGCAGGTTGACCCGCCATTCGTTGACGTTGCCGTTGTCGTCGGTGACGACCTTGATTTCATTGACCCATGCGCCCTTGATGTTCTTGACCGATTCGGACGCCTTGCTCAGGCCGTGCTTGACCGCATCTTCCATGCTGGTCTTGGACGACGCGTTGACTTCGATGATCTTGGCTACCGACATGGTCTGCTCCTCGGGCTGGCGGGATTCCGCCGGGACCCAGAAAGTAGTCCGTGCAGCGTTAATACCCCGCTACGGCGGCAGCGCTACCGCCGGCCCGCTGCTGCCGCCGTGGCCGGTGATAGCATCGCCTAACATGAATCCCGCTCCCAACCTGATCCTGGTCGGCCCGATGGGCGCCGGCAAGACTTCCATCGGCAGGCGCCTGGCAGAGCGCTTTTCGCTGGAGTTCCACGACGTCGACCACGCCGTGACCGAGCGCAGCGGCGCGTCCATCGCCACGATCTTCGAGCACGTGGGCGAAGCCGGCTTCCGCGAGCGCGAGAAGGCGGCCCTGGCCTGCCTGCTGGCCGGCGACGGCAGGCTGGTTTCCACCGGCGGCGGGGCCGTGCTCGACCCCGAAAACCGCAGGCTGATGCGCGAACGCGGCTTCGTGGTCTACCTGCACGCCAGCGTGGCCTGCCAGCTGAAGCGGGTCGGCCGCGACCAGGCCCGCCCGCTGCTGCAGCGCGTGGACCGCGAGCAGGTGCTGCACGAGCTGGCCGCGATCCGCGGCCCGCTGTACGCCGAACTGGCCGACCTGATGCTGGATACCGACGGCCTGTCGCCGGTCGGCGCGACCTGCGCCCTGGCCCAGCAACTGTCGCGCTACTGGCAGCGCAGCGAGACCACCGCATGAGCGCCGCCGCGCGCATCGTCGAAGTCGGCGGCGAGCATGCCTACCGCATCGTCATCGCCGCCGGCGCGCTGGGCGACGGCGCGGCGCTGGCAAGCCAGGTCCGCGGCCGCCACGTGCTGCTGGTCAGCGATTCCACGGTGGCGCCGCTGTACCTGTCGACCGTGCGCGAAGCCCTGCACCGCGCGCGCCCGGACCTGCTGGTCAGGAGCTTCGTGCTGCCGGCCGGCGAAGCCTCCAAGACCCTGGACAATTTCGCCGCCGCGATCGATGCGCTGGCGGCGCTGGGCGCGACCCGCGATGCCTGCGTATTCGCCCTGGGCGGGGGCGTGGTCGGCGACCTGGCCGGCTTCGCCGCGGCCTGCTGGATGCGCGGGGTCGACTGCGTGCAGCTCCCGACCACGCTGCTGTCGATGGTCGATTCCTCGGTCGGTGGCAAGACCGCGGTGGATATCGCCCAGGGCAAGAACCTGGTCGGGGCCTTCCACCCGCCGCGGGCGGTGTTCGCCGACACCACCACCCTGCGCAGCCTGCCGCCGCGCGAATTGCGCGCCGGCCTGGCCGAAGTGATCAAGTACGGGGCGATCCGCGACCCCCTGTTCCTGGAGTGGCTGGAAGCCGAACGCACCGCCCTGCTGGCCGGCGACGACGCCAGCCTGGCCCTGGCCATCGCCCGCAGCTGCGAGCACAAGGCCGAGATCGTGGAACGCGACCCGTTGGAGCGTGGCGAGCGCGCCCTGCTCAACCTGGGCCATACCTTCGGCCATGCGATCGAGACCGAACAGGGTTACGGCAGCCCGCTCAACGACAACCTCAACCACGGCGAAGCGGTGGCCGTGGGCATGGTCCTGGCGGCGCGGCTTTCGACGGCCCTGGGCATGGCCGGCGAAGAGGACGCGGCGCGGCTGGCCGCGTTGCTGGCGGCTTTCGGCCTGCCCACCCGCATCCCGCCGGGCCTGGCGCCCACCGCCTTGCTTGAGCGCATGCGCCTGGACAAGAAGAACCAGGCCGGACGCCTGAGGCTGGTGCTGTGGCGCGGCGTCGGCCGCGCCGAGGTGGTGCCGGACGTGGACGAAAAAGCCGTTCTGGCGGTCCTGTCCGGCTAAAATGCCGGCATGCGCCTTTTCCTCCAGCAACGCCCGGCCGCGGGCGAATCGCCCCGCTACGTGCAGCTGACCCTGCAACCGGACCTGTTCGGCGGCTGGGAGCTGCTTCGCGAGAGCGGCCAGATCGGTGGCCGCGCCCAGCTCAAGCGCGAACAGTACCTGCTCCAGGACGAGGCCACCGCCGCCTTCGAGAAGGCCCGCGACGGCCACGTCAAGCGCGGCTACCAGGTAACCTTCGTGCGTGGCGCCGAAGCGCCGAAGTGATTCTGCAGGCGGCCGACGCACGCCGCCCGGCCCACCCCCTGTTTCCCTTTGTCCATTTCCCGGATCCGTGATGACCCACCTGAAGAACGACCGCCTGCTGCGCGCCCTCAAGCGCCAACCCGTTGACTGCACGCCGGTCTGGCTGATGCGCCAGGCCGGACGCTACCTGCCCGAGTACCGCGCCACGCGCGCCAGGGCCGGCAGCTTCCTGGCCATGGCCAAGAATCCCGAGATCGCCTGCGA
>SEHC01000217.1 GCA_004173415.1 Lysobacteraceae bacterium | reverse complement strand
GTCTGCCGGGCCAGGGCGATGCCCAGGCCCTGGGCGGCGGCCTGGTGCAGGGTTTCGGTATCGTCGAACTGCGCGGCGTAGCGCGTCGGCGCCTGGCCACCGAAGGCGGCGAACCAGTCGCGCCAGCGACCGGCCGGATCGCCGAGCAGGGGCAACGACGGAATCGCCGCCAGTGTCGGCTTGCCATGCCGGGCGATGAAGTCGGGGCTGGCCACCGGCGTGATCCACTCTTCGAACAGGAACTCGGCGGTGACTCCCGGCCATTGCCCGGCGCCGAGGCGCAGCGCGGCATCGACCGGCTCGCGTTCGAAATCGACCACGTGGGTGCTGGCCTGCAGGCTCAGGCCCAGCTCGGGATGCCGGGACAGGAAGCCGGGCAGGCGCGGCACCAGCCAGGCGGTGGCCATTGACGGGATCAGGCTGAGGGTCAGCAGGTTGTCGGTGCGCGCGCCGAGCCGGCGAACGGCGTGCTCGATCGCATCGATCGGCTCGGCCACCGCGTCATACAGCCGCTGTCCCTGCGGGGTCAGCGCCACCCCGCGTGGACCTCGCGCCAGCAGCGGGTGGCCCACGCGTTGTTCGAGCAGGCGCATGCGATGGCTCAGGGCGCTGACCGTCAGGTGCATGGCTTCGGCCGCGCGGGTCAGGTTGCCCAGCCGGGCGGCAATCACGAAGGCGTCGATCTGGTCCAGCGGGGGACGGCTCATATTGAGATTGCCTCAAGTCTGGCTTGCGGAAGTTTCGCTTTTTCGGGCTGAAGGATGGGCCTAACTTGTCCCTCGTTCAAGCCGGATGAGCCGGCGAGGAGACCGTCATGAAGACCAGCATCTACACCTCATGGTGGCGGGAAGCCGCGCTGGAGGCAACGGCGGGCGCCGGCACGCCGCGCCACCTGCCGGCACGGCCACGGCGTCGGGCTGCCCGGCGCAGCGGGTTCAGTCTGTACGAGGACCTGCTGTTCCTGGGCGGCCGGCCGATGACCGCCGGCCACAATGACGATATCGAGGAGCCCTTCCCGCAGACCCGGGCCGGTATCGACGGCGCGCGCCGGGCAGACCAGGGCAAGACGCGGCATGTGCTGCAGGCGTTCGGGCTGGCCGTGTTTGCGCTGGCCACGGCATCGGCCTTCCTCGGCCGCGCGCCCTCACCACCCCTTGCCGCACCGAATGCGGTCGCGGCGGAAGCCGTGGCGGCAAGCGCGGCGGAACGGGAGGCCATCCGGATCGTCGACCTGCCGCCGGTCATCGTGCAGGCGCAGCCCGAGGACTATGCCCTGCTGGCGGCCGAGAGCGTTCGAGTGGTCAATTGCCTGGCCTGCTGAGCCAGAGCGAATCGCGAAGCCGAGAGCAGGCGTCGCCGGAGGAGCGACGTAGGAGCGACGCCAGTCGCGAAGCCGCCATGCCGGAATCGAAGCAGGAAGCTCTGACGGGTTCACGGCTTCGCGACTGGCGTCGCTCCTACAAGAAAGCCTCGCGCAGAAAAAAGCCCGGCATGCCGGGCTTTTTTCGTCTTGCTGGCGCAGAAAATCAGAGCTGCTTGATGATCTCGTCGGCGAACTCGCTGCACTTCACTTCCGTGGCTCCTTCCATCTGGCGGGCGAAGTCGTAGGTGACGCGCTTGTTGGCGATGGCCTTGTTGATGCCGTCGATGATCGCGTCGGCCGCTTCGGTCCAGCCCATGTAGCGCAGCATCATCTCGCCGGACAGGATCACCGAGCCCGGGTTGACCTTGTCCAGGTCGGCGTACTTGGGCGCGGTGCCGTGGGTGGCTTCGAACACCGCATGGCCGGTGACGTAGTTGATGTTGGCGCCAGGGGCGATGCCGATGCCGCCGACCTGCGCGGCCAGTGCGTCGCTCAGGTAGTCGCCATTGAGGTTCAGCGTGGCCGACACGTCGTATTCCTTCGGACGCAGCAGGATCTGCTGCAGGAAGGCATCGGCGATCGCGTCCTTGATGATCAGGCCGGCGCCCGGCTTGCCTTCCGGGATGACCATCCACGGACCGCCATCCAGCTCGACCGCGCCGTAGAAATCGCGCGCCACCTGGTAGCCCCAGTCACGGAAGCCACCTTCGGTGTACTTCATGATGTTGCCCTTGTGCACCAGGGTCACCGACTTGCGCTTGTTCTCGATCGCGTAGCCGATGGCGCTGTGGACCAGGCGCTCGGTACCCAGGCGGCTGACCGGCTTGATGCCCAGGCCGACTTCCACGGTCATTTCGCGATGCGGCGCGCCGATGCCTTCCAGCGCCTTCTGCCACTCGTCCACTTTTTCCTGGGTGCCGAAACGGATCTTGCCGAACGGCTGCGGGAATTCCTTCGCAATGAAATCCAGCACCTTCTGCGACTCGGCGCTGCCGCCGGCCCATTCGATGCCGGCGTAGATGTCCTCGGTGTTCTCGCGGAAGATCACCATGTCCACGTCGCCCGGACGCTTGACCGGCGAGGGCACGCCCTCGAACCAGCGCACCGGGCGCAGGCACACGTACAGGTCCAGCATCTGCCGCAGGGCGACGTTGAGCGAACGGATGCCGCCGCCGACCGGCGTGGTCAGCGGACCCTTGATGCTGACCAGGTAGTCGCGGCAGGCCTGCACGGTGGACTCGGGCAACCAGGTGCCGTAGTTGTTGTTGGCCTTCTCGCCGGCGAACACTTCCAGCCAGTGGATCTTCTTGGCGCCGCCATAGGCCTTCTCCACCGCCGCGTCGAGCACGCGCACCGAGGCGCGCCAGATGTCCGGACCGGTGCCGTCGCCTTCGATGAAGGGAATGATCGGGTGGTTGGGCACGTTGAGCCGGCCGCCGCTGATGGTGATCTTCTCGCCGCCCGCGGGCGGGGTGAGCACGGGTTCTGCCATGGGACTACTCCTGGAACTGGATCGTGAAGGCGAGCGGCGGCTGCCGCGGGGGGCGCATGGAGCGGACCGGCATTGTCGCGCCTGGCGGCGCGCAGGGCAAAGCCGACCTTTGTCGTGGGATGGGAAAAGGGCACGGATTGCTCCGCGCCCTGGGTTGTGGCTTGAAGATCAAGGTCCATGGATCCCCGCCCCCGACTACAGCATTCGAGGGCAGGCGCTTCGCGGGGATGACGTAAGCGCAAAGGCCCGCGCTGGCGGGCTACCGGGGGCATCGCGATGGCCACTGGTGTTCACATTGAAAAGGGCACGGATTGCTCCGTGCCCTGGCTCGTGGCTTGAAGATCAAGGTCCATGGATCCCCGCCCTCGCGGGGATGACGTAAGCGCAAAGGCCCGCGCTGGCGCGGGCTACCGGGGGCATCGCGATGGCCACTGGTGTTCACATTGAAAAGGGCACGGATTGCTCCGTGCCCTGGCTCGTGGCTTGAAGATCAAGGTCCATGGATCCCCGCCTTCGCGGGGATGACGAGCAAAGTGCCTGGATCCCCGCTTTCGCGGGGATGACGTAAGCGCAAAGGCCCGCGCTGGCGCGGGCGCGCTTACGTCACTTGACTTCGATTTCCTGGGTCATGGAGGCCGGCTGGCCGTTGACGGTCACGTCGACCTTGTACTTGCCGACCGGCCACGGGTTGGCGTTGCTGAAGGTCACGTTGGTGGTGCCCGCATCCTCGGCCACCACGGTGGCGGCCTGCTGGCCGGCGACCTGGCCGTCCTGGAAGGTCAGCTTGGCGTCGATGGCCGCATTGGCCGCGGTCGTCGCGTCGGTCTTGACCGAGACGATGATCTTGTCGGTGGGCTTGAAGCTGTTGACCGGGGCCACCGACTTGTCGGCGGCGGCGGTGTTGCCGACGGTGACGCTGGTGGCGGCGACCGGGTTCGGGGCCACGGTGGGTTCGACCGGGACCGGGGCGGGGACCGGCTCGGTCACCACCGGAGCGACGGCCTCTTCCTTCTTCTTGCAGCCGGCCAGCGCAACGGTGCCGGCCAGCGCGATCATCAGGGCATAGGAGATGCGATTGGATTTCATGGTCAGGTTCCTTGGAGGGAATGGGGGGCGATCAGGCGTTGGAATCGGTGGAGTCGTTGGAGTCGGCCGGCGGCAGCTTGATCACCTGGCCAGGAAAGATCCGGTCGGGGTCGTCGATCACGTCGCGGTTGGCTTCGAAGATCTGTTTCCAGGCGTTGGCGCTACCGAGATGCTCCTTGGCGATCTTCGACAGCGTGTCGCCCTTCTCGATGGTGTAGGTGCGCTCGCCGACGATTTCCTCGGTACTGTCGACCGAGGCGGTGACTCCGGAAAAATCGGCGGCTTTCTGCTCGGTGCTGTCGACTTTGGCGGTGACGCCGGAAAAATCGGCCTTCTTCTCGGTGCTCATGGGTGGCTCCCTCGCTGGGCGGGATGTGCGGGGAAGCCAAATCTACACACGGCCCGTTAAGAATTCATGGGCAGCGGGTGAACCCCGGCCGCCGGCCACCGACCCCTACTGGCGCGGCTCGCGTCGCGGCTCCGGCGCCGTCGATCCGGGCGTGGCCCGCCAGGGATTGATGTCCAGCCCGCCCCTGCGGGTGTAGCGCGCCTCAACCGACAGCCGGTCCGGGCTGCAGCGTTGCTGCAGGTCGTGGAAGATCCGTTCGACGCACTGTTCATGGAAGCCGGCGTGGTCGCGGAAACTCACCAGGTAGCGCAGCAGGCCGTTGCGCTCAATCCGCGGCCCGCGATAGGACAGCACCAGGCTGGCCCAGTCGGGCTGGCCGGTGACCGGGCAGTTGGACTTGAGCAGGTGCGAGACCAGGGTCTCCTCGATCACCTGGGCCGGGTCGGCGGAAAGGTAGGAAGGATTGGGCGGGCCGTAGTCGTCGATGTCCAGGTCCTGCGCGTCGATCGATTCGGCATCCGCGTCGGCCGACATCTGCGGCAGGCCGAAGGCCACGGTCACGTCGGCCCCGGCCCGCGAGCCTGCCCCGGACTGGAACCGGGGGCGCCGTCGGCCAGGCCGAGTTCGCCACGGCCGGCCGCACGCGGGATGGCGAACAGCAGGCCGGCGTCGTACTGCGAGGGATAGGCGACTTCCTTGCCCAGGCTGGAATCTTGGACGGTATTCATGCGCGCATTTTAGCGGCGCGCAGGTTAGGGAATCGTGGGGCGGGACGCCGCTGTCATCCAGGGGTGGATGGCGAACGAGCCAGGGCCTTGGCCCACCGTTCCGGGTCCGGTCGCCCCCGCAAACGGAGGCAGGGCCAAGAGTGGGCCAGGGCCCACCCTACGCCGCGGTGCCGTGCAGGTAGTCCAGGGTGACCTGCATCAGGGCGCGGAAGCCCACGTCCAGGGCCGATTCGTCGAGCAGGAACTTCGGCGAATGGTTGCTGGGCGCGGTCGCCGGGTCGATGCCCTTGCCGGTGGAGCCGACGAAGAAGAACAGCGAGGGCACTTCCAGCGCGTACAGGGAGAAATCCTCGGAGCCCATCTGCAACGGCGGCTCGTACACGTTGGCCTTGCCGACCACGGCCTGCAGGCTGGGCAGCATCCTGGCGGTCAGCGCGGGATCGTTGACCGTGGGCGGATTGCCGTCGTTCTCGAAGATGTCGGTGT
>SEHC01000651.1 GCA_004173415.1 Lysobacteraceae bacterium | reverse complement strand
GCCATGGACCTGGGCGCCAACCGGATCAAGGTGTTCTTCCAGATCACCCTGCCGATCATCGCCCCGGCGATCGTCGCCGGCTGGCTGCTGGCCTTCACCCTGTCGCTGGACGACGTGGTCGTCGCCAGTTTCGTTTCCGGCCCCAGCTCCACCACCTTGCCGATGGTGATCTTCTCCTCGGCACGGCGCGGGCTGAACCCGCAGGTCAATGCGCTGGCCACGATCATGATCGTGCTGGTGTCGGCGGCCGCGTTCGTCGGCTGGTGGCTGATGCACCGCGAGGAGAAGCGCAGGCAGCGCGACATGCAACTGGCGCTTCAGGACAATGGCTGAAAGCGAGGAACGAGAGAGGAAGAGCGAGGAACTTTTTGGAAGGAGTGAGGAGTGAGCGGCACGCGGGATTCTCCCCAGGTTCCATCCCGATATTAGGTTCTGTGCAATCCGCTTTTCGCTCATCACCCAGCCCCCAACATTCGTTCCTCGTTCCTCGCTCCTCGTTTCTCGTTTCTCGTTTCGTTGCGCCAGCGTCGCGACGAGCTGCAGCGGATCATGACCTCGGAAATGGGCAAGTTGCGGAAAGAGGCGCTGGCGGAGATCGAGAAATGCGCCGGCGCCTGCGACTATTACGCCGAACACGCCGCGGGCTACCTCGCCGACCAGCCCATCGCCACCGAGGCGAGCAAGAGCTACGTGCGCTTCGAGCCGATCGGCTGCGTGCTGGCGGTGATGCCATGGAACTTCCCGGTCTGGCAGGTCTTCCGCTTCCTCGCCCCGGCGCTGATGGCCGGCAACGTCGCGGTGCTCAAGCATGCGAGCAACGTGCCGCGCTGCGCGGACCTGATCGCCGCCGTGCTGGCCGACGCAGGCATCCCGGCCGGGGTCTTCGCCGCGGTCCATGTGGACAACGAGCAGGCCGCCGATATCCTGCGCGACCGGCGCATTGCCGCGGTGACCCTGACCGGCAGCGAGCGGGCAGGGCGTTCGATCGCCGCCAATGCGGGCGACCAGCTGAAGAAGTGCGTGATGGAGCTGGGCGGCAGCGACGCGTTCGTGGTGCTGGAGGACGCGGACCTGGAGCAGGCCGTGGCCGGCGCGGTGGCTTCCCGGTTCGGCAATGCCGGCCAGACCTGCATCGCGGCCAAGCGCTTCATCGTGGTCGATGCGATCGCCGATGCCTTCGTCCAGCGGTTCGTCGAAGCCGCCTCGAAGCTGCAGCTGGGCGATCCGCAGGACGAGGCCACCAC
>SEHC01000216.1 GCA_004173415.1 Lysobacteraceae bacterium | reverse complement strand
ATGCGGCAGGTGCCGCCATGCACGCGCAGGCAGGGATCGCCCAGGGTCCAGGCCACCGCGTCGCGGGCGTAGAGGCAGGTGGCGTCCTGCCAGTTGATCCAGTCCAGCACGCGACCGTGCGCGTCCAGCGACAGCAGACGCACGGTGGCCGAACGGGTGGAGGGATGCGACGCGACCGTGGCCGGCTCGGGACCACCGCCGGTATTGACCAGGTGAAGCTGAGCTGTGTCTGCTTCCATCGGGGAAACAGGTTATACCTAATTGTTGACGATTTGTGTACGGGGCTTCGGCGGTCGCAGGGCTCGAACGTGGATCGCGCCACGGGACACCCCTGGATCGCCGCAGGCATGAGCCGCAGGAGCGCCGTCAGTCGCGACCGGACGCGCAAATGGCGATGGAGTCCGGAGTAAGGCCGAATCACGGTCGCGGGCCTGCGCCACTGCTGCGCAGGCCCGCTCACCGGCCGAAGCCCGCGGCGCTCCCTCCCTTTCCGCTGCCGGGCGGTCAGGCGCCGAAGCGTTCGGCGTCCATCGCCATCAACGGCGCGGCGCCCGACTCGATCGCCGCTGCATGGGCCAGGGTGCGCGGCAGCATGCGCGCGAAGTAGAAGCGCGCTGTCTCCAGCTTGGCCTGCTTGAACGCGTCGCCGTGGCTGGAGGCATTGGCCGCAGCCACGCTGCGCGCCCAGTAGTAGGCCAGGGCCACGTAGCCCGAATAGAACAGGTAGTCGGTGCTGGCCGCGCCGATTTCCTCCGGATCGAGCGCCGCGCGCTGCAGTACGCCCTGGGTCAGCGCCGCCCACTCGACGGTCTTCTGCCGCAGCGGGACGATGAACTCGGCCAGCGCCGCGTCGCCCTCGTGCTGGCTGGCGAACGCTTCCACCTCGGCCATGAACAGCTTCAGGCCGGCGCCCTTGGTCGCGGCGGTCTTGCGCCCCATCAGGTCCAGCGACTGGATGCCGGTGGTGCCCTCGTACAGTGTGGTGATGCGCGCATCGCGGGCCAACTGCTCCATGCCGTGTTCGTGGATGTAGCCGTGGCCGCCGAAGCACTGCAGCGCGTTGTAGGTGTTCTCGATGCCCCATTCGGTCTGGCAGGCCTTGGAGATCGGGGTCAGGAAACTGACCAGCACGTCGGCGCGTTCGCGTTCGGCCGGATCCTTTGCATGGTGGGCGACGTCGATCAGGGTTCCAGCATGCAGGGCCAGCAGGCGGCTGCCTTCGACCAGCGACTTGATGCTGAGCAGCATGCGCCGCACGTCGGGGTGGACGATGATCGGGTCGGCCGGTTTTTCCGGGAATTTCGCCCCGCTCAGCGAACGGGTCTGCAGCCGGTCCAACGAATAGCGCAGCGCGTTCTGGTAGGCGCGCTCGGACAGGCCCACGCCCTGCAGGCCCACGCCCAGGCGCGCGGTGTTCATCATCGTAAACATGCCCTGCAGGCCCTTGTGCGGTTGGCCCACCAGGTAGCCCTCGGCGCCGTCGAAATTCATCACGCACGTGACCGAGCCCTTGATCCCCATCTTGTGTTC
Organism: Lysobacteraceae bacterium; assembly: GCA_004173415.1. Classification (GTDB taxonomy): domain Bacteria; phylum Pseudomonadota; class Gammaproteobacteria; order Xanthomonadales; family Xanthomonadaceae; genus Pseudoxanthomonas_A. The sequence continues at coordinate 5,156 of SEHC01000216.1, read as the reverse complement.
GATCGAGCCGCAGCGAACCGCATTGCGTTCGCCCACGCTGCCGTCGCGCGCGACCTTGAACTTCGGGGTGACGAAAAGGGAGATGCCTTTCGCGCCGGGCGGTGCGTCGGGCAGCTTGGCCAGCACCAGGTGGACGATGTTGTCGGTCAGGTCGTGCTCGCCGGCGGTGATGAAGATCTTGGTGCCGGTGATCGAGTAGCTGCCGTCGGCATTGGGTTCGGCGCGGGTCTTGAGCAGGCCCAGGTCGGTGCCGCAGTGCGGTTCGGTCAGGCACATGGTGCCGGTCCAGCGGCCCTCCACGATCGGCTTGAGGAAGGCCTCGCGCTGCCAGTTCTCGCCGTGCTGCTTCAGTGCCTCGACCGCCCCGTGCGAGAGTAGCGGGAAGTTGCCCCAGGCCAGGTTGGCGGCGTTGATCATCTCGTTCAAGGGCACGCCCATCGCATGCGGCAGGCCCTGGCCGCCGAACTCGGGCGCGGCGGTCAGGCCGGTCCAGCCATTGTCGATGAACTGGGCGTAGGCCTCGCGGAAACCCGGCGGGGTGGTGACGTCGCCGCTGGCCTTGTCAAAGCGGCAGCCGACTTCGTCGCCGACGCCGTTCAGCGGGGCCAGCACGGTTTCGGTGAAGCGCCCGGCTTCTTCCAGCACCGCGTCCAGCAAGTCGCGGGTGGCCTCGTCGTAGCCGAGTTTGGCGAACAGCGTCTCGGCGTCCAGCACGTCGTACAGGGCGAAGCGGATATCGGTCAGGGGGGCTTTGTAGATGCTCATGGAAGTCCGGGTGTGGAAGGTGATGGAAGAGAGGGGCTGGCCTGGGGCCGCGAGTGGGAAGAGAGGCGGGAAACGGATCCGGCGAGCGGCGGCGGAGGTCCGTCAGCGGGGTCAGCGCAGCACGCCGTCCAGGCCCGGCACCGGGTTGAGGGTATTGCGCGCCTCGATGTCGAAGGAGCGGTTCTTGCCCTTGTCCGGGACCGCCTGCACGGTGCCGGTCAGCGTGTAGGGCAGGGGCCGGCGTCCGGCCAGGGCGCCGGCGATGGCCATGCGCGCTTCGGCGCTGGGGACGAAGGGCAGGCTGACCACGTCGGCCGATTCCGGCCCTACCGATATCCCGGGCGCGCCCTTGAGGCTGCCGGCAGCCTGGCCGCCCACGGTGATGGCCAGGTCGGTGGCGTCGAAGCGCATGGCGATGCTGCTGTAGTTCTGCAGGCGCAGGTCCACCAACCAGCTGCCATCGGCATTGACGGTCAGCTGCTGCAGGCTGGCCGCCGGCGGCGAGATGCGCCGCACCGGACCCCCGCTGCAGGCCGCCAGGAGCACCACCATGAGGGAAACCCAGATCCAGCGCCACGTACGCTTCATGCCGATTGCTCCGGTATGCGAATCGGCAAGGATACTACGGCGTATGGCACGACTCGTCAGCGCAGCGGCGCGGCCATGATCAGCGGGTCCAGGTCGTAGCCCATGGCTTCGGCGCGGGTCTTGAGCTGCTGGAACAGGACGCGGTCCATGCTCGGTTCGCGTGACAGGATCCACAGGTACTTGCGATCCGGCTCGCCGACCACCGCCCAGGTGTAGCCGGGATCCAACGCGATCACCCAGTAGTCGGCCCAGACGAAAGGCAGCCACGACAGCCAGGAGGGCGCGAAGCGGACCTGCAGCCGGCCGGGATGCCCGGGCACGGGCCGGGCCAGGCCCTCGACCATGCGGGTGTCGCCATCGCGGTCGCGGCAGGCATTGCGGACGTTGACCATCTCGTCCTCGCGCAGGGTGTAGGCGGCGGTGATGTCGCCAACGCACTTGTCCTGGAAGGAAAGCGGCAGGTGGGCGATCTCGTGCCACTGGCCGGCATAGCGTGAGATATCCAGCTGCGACACCGAGGTGACCGGCCCTGCTGCCCGGGCGGCGGGGGCAAGGCAGGCCAGCAGTATCAACAGTGCGGGCAGGTGGCGCATGCGCAGGCTCCGGTCTCGGCAGTCCAGCTTAGGCGGCACCATCCCGCCGATGTGTAAAGCATTCGTTGCCTCAACGCTCTTCATCTCCAGGAGCGGCAGAAGCCGCGATCGCAAACCCTTCTCATCTGGACGCCCACTCCAAGCGATCGCCAACCACTGCGCCACGGCACCTATCGCAGACCACTGACGGCGATCCAGGCAGTCAATGCTCAGGCGTTCCCGGGCCTGCCCGGGAGCGCCGCATCCAGGCGCTGAATTGCCGCGTTCATCGCTCCGCTAGCTCTGTGACCATCGTGTTCACCGACGACCGTTAGCATCCGGGCCAGTCATCCAACCAGGAGCGACCCATGTCCGAGGAAAATCCCAAGACCCCGCTGGACCACGTGGCCGACACGTTGTCACAGTTGAAGGAAATGCGGCATTACGCCAAGAACAATGTCGAACTGCTGACCACGCAATGGCTGATGTTCGATGGCGAACTGTCCAAGCTGGAGCAGGCTGGCAGGATCGAACAGTTGATGATCAAGCAGGGCGAGTTCTACGACGCGCTGGAGGCGACCATCGCCGAGCTGGAAGAAGTCAAAACCGGTTTGCAGCCGGTGGAAGAACAGGCGGGTTGAGGTGCAGTGCCCCCGACACAGGGATTTTCAATCCCTTGCTCTACCGACTGAGCTACCCGGCCGTGCACTGCGGCCAAGCCGAAGTGAGGGGCGGAATGATACGGGGATGGGGGCCGCGCGGCAAGCCGCACCTCAGCTGAACCGGCGTCGCGGTGTACCGCGCTGGGCGGTTCCGGCCGCGACGGGCAGGGCATGATCGGCGTATTGCCTGCATCACCGCCGCCGGTTCTCCGCGGCCCCAGCATCCGATTTGCCCGACCTTACCGGAGCGCCCAATGAACAAATCCGTCCCCGCCCTGGCCCTGTGCATGGTCCTGTTGCTGGGTGCCTGCGCCAGCACGCGCATGTCCGACGCGCAGAACCTGGCCCTGTACCGCGAACATGCCGGCGAACCCGTCAACTCCTTCAACTACCTGGGCCAGATCAATGGCTGGACGCCGCTGGGAGACAGCGCGCTGGCGGTCTGGACCCGGCCCAACCAGGCTTATCTGCTGGAACTGTTCGGCCCCTGCACCGACCTGGATTTCGCTCCGGCCATCAGCCTGAGCAACCTCGGCAGCCGGGTCTCGGCGCGGTTCGACCAGGTCTACGTGCATGGCGCCGGCACCGGCTCGATGCGCATGCCCTGCCGGATCCAGACCATCCGGCCGCTGGACGTGAAAGGCCTCAAGCAGGCGCAGAAGGACCTGCGCGAGGCACAGGTCATCGAGCGCGAGGCCGCTGCTGGCTAAGAAAATGCCGGCAGCGGGCCGCCGCGGTCATTGCTCCGGAACGAAACCCGCCGGCCTGTCGGCGCCACCGGCGAACAGGAATTTCTCCAGTTCCTGTTCCAGGAATGCGCGGTGCTTGGGGTCGCGCGGCGACAACCGGTTCTCGTTGATCAGCATGGTCTGGTGGGCCAGCCACGCCGCCCATGCCGGCTTGCCTACGCGCGCATAGATGCGCTGGCCCAATGCGCCGGGATAGGGCACGAAATCCAGGCCCTCGGCCTCGCGTTTTTCGTATTCGCAGAAGATGGTTCGGGGCATGGTGTTCCTCTCAGCGGGGCGCCGGCTGGGCCAGCAGCTTGCGGATCGGCGCGGGCAGGCCGAGCGACAGCAGGTCGGCGCGCGCGACCCAGCGCAGGTCGTCATTGTCGCCCACCCGCCCTCGCGCGGCGAGTCCGCGCCAGCGCAGCGGATGCATGCGCAGGCGGTAATGGGTGAACGCGTGCGGGATCTCGGCCAGCGCCTCGGCCTGGTCGTAATCGCCCTGCAGGTTCGTCTCGAACCAGTGGCGCGCCTGTTCGTGGTCCGCTGCCTCGGGCAGCGACCACAGCGAGGCCCAGATGCCGGTCGGCGGACGCCGCTGCAGCAGCACTTCGCCGTCGGCGTTTTCCGCCAGAAGAATCAGGGCGCTGCGTTCTGGCAAGGGCTTGCCGGGGCGCGAGGTTGGCAGTTCCTCGACCCGGCCCTGGCCCAGGGCCACGCAGTCCTCGCGCAGCACGCACAGCATGCAGGCCGGGTTCGCACGGGTGCACAGGGTGGCGCCGAAATCCATCTGCGCCTGGGTGTAGTCGGCCAGGCGTTCGTCGGGCAGGTGGGCCTGGGCCAACGTCCAGAGTAGCTTTTCCACCGCCGGCAGGTTCGGCCAGCCCTCGATGCCGTGGTAGCGGCTGAGGACGCGCTTGACGTTGCCGTCCAGGATCGGCGCGCGCTCTCCCCAGGCCTGGGCCAGGATCGCCCCGGCCGTGCTGCGGCCAATCCCGGGCAGGGCAACCAGGGCTGCGTGGTCGCGCGGCAGGTCGCCATCATGCCGCTCCATGCACCACCGCGCCGCCGCGTGCAGGTTGCGGGCACGCGCGTAGTAGCCCAGTCCCGACCATTGCGCCAGCACCTCGTCCAGGCTGGCCGAGGCAAGACTCGCCAGGGTCGGGAACACGCCGACGAAGCGTTCGAAGTACGGGATCACCGTCTTCACCTGGGTCTGCTGCAGCATGATCTCGCCCAGCCACACCCGGTACGGCGTGCGCGGATGCTGCCAGGGCAGGTCGTGGCGGCCGGAATGGTCGAACCAGTCGAGCAGGCGCGCGGCGAAGTCGTCGCGCCCGGTTCCGTTGGCGCCGCTCATGGGTCGTTCGCCGGCGCCGGCAGCGACGGGTCTTCCAGTTGCACTTCCACCCCTTCCAGCACCGCGCCGGAAACCACCAGCCTGGGCGCCACCACCGTGCCGGCGATTGGCGGCAGTGGTGAACCCGCAGCCTCGGCTTCGACCCAGTCCATCACCTCGAACAGGCGAAAGCGTCCGTCGAAACGGTTGCCATCGCGCTGCAGCTCCAGGCGCGCCACGCCGGACAGATCGCCAGGCCCGTCATAGCCCAGGGCGAACGGAAGCGGTGAACGCGATTGCCCCAGTGGCGGCGGCAGTGCCGGCCAGGTCGACGGCCACTCGGCCAGCTTGCCCTCGAAGGCAAGGCGCAGCGACTTGTCCAGGGCGAAACTGCCGAGCGCGTCCAGGGTCGGCATCACCTCGCCGCCACGCAGTGACAGGGCAACCGGCGCCAGGCTGATCGCGCCGCCCTCGATGCGCAGCGGCCCCGCCAGTCCCAGCG
>SEHC01000215.1 GCA_004173415.1 Lysobacteraceae bacterium | reverse complement strand
GCGATTTCACCTTCCCGCGCGTAGCCCTTGCTGTCGCCGAACACTTCCAGCTCGACGCAGGATTCCATCAGGCTGGCCAGGTACTCCTCCCTTTGCCTGGAAACCTGCCAGCGGGAAGCTACCCGGTCCAGGTGCACCAGTTCATGGGCGTAGGTCCTCACCGCGGCCCTGCGCAGGGGCTCGCTGCCGGGCGAATAACGCAAGGACAGCTTCAGTGGCAGTTGATCCGGCGTGGCGATGAATTCAGCACGCTCCCGGTAACCCACTCCCATGGGCACCAGCACCAGTTGCACGCGGGCCATGCCAATCCCATCGGAATAGCCGCGGTACCCGGCGGACGCGGCCCGGAACTGCGCGGCGATCAATGCTCCCTCTTCTTCCGCAATGCCCACGCAGTCGAGCAGCGATACCCCCTTCGCTTCCACCTTCGTGGGGCTGCAAGCCAGCTCCCGCTGCGGACCTGCAAGCAGCGAACTGAGCGAGTACCTAAGTTGCCCGTCCTTGAGCCTGGCCTTGGTCATGTAGCCGGAGACTGACATACCCCCGGTTTGGCCCGGCAAAGACGAGCACCCGATCATCCAGGCAAGGACCAGCAAGGCTGGCGCGAAGCGCGCCAGCCTCGATCCCGCGAACCTCACTGGATCGCGCATGCGCCGATCCGGCAGCCCGATCCCGCCGACCACGTGGTCGAACTCGTAGCGCGCGTCGCACCTTCGTATTTCACTGCCAGGCTCAACACATTGCTGGATCCCGCGCCGACCACGGGGAACGGATGGAGCTCGTAGGCGATGCCGTCCGAGCCCCCTGCAGATGCATAGGTCCAGTCATTCACTGCGTCGGGATCCTGCAGGACCAGCTTGCCGCCGCGTCTTGACCACGGAAACGCCCGGGCCGCATGAACAGTACCGCTGGACGATTCAATCAGCTTGACGGTGACCATCCCTGCGTCCGGTACGCCGACGCTGGTGCCCTCCAGGCCAATGCTGAACTGCGCCGCATCGAACACCTGTCCCGAAGCCATGATCGATTGCAGTGCGCTGGCCGGGAATCCTTTCTCAACCACGAACTTTCCACCAATTTCGCCACCGATCTTGCATTGGCTCTTGGTGGTGCACTCACCGTTGATTTTCCAGGAGCCCTCGCATCCTGTAAGGGCGCCGACCATCGCCAATAGAGCGGTTGCCACGAATACCTTTTCCATGATTTGCCTGTCCTGGCTGACGCCGGCTCCTTGCCGGCACAAGCAGTGTAGAGGCTGCCACCGGACGTGCCCGACCCGGAATCCCCCGCTGGAGGGTAGGTGCAGGCATGCCCTGCAACCCAGGGAATTCCCACAGCGCAGCCCCTGATACGATGGGCTCGATTTCGCCGGCGTCGTGAGGATCCATGGATGGAGCGGGAAACGACCGCGGTCAGCGGCACACACCCCCGGTTAACGCGACGCGGGCGAAGCTCGATGGCGTGGCTGTCTCCCCGGCTATAGATCCATGAGATCGATCCTCTCGTCCCTGCCTGACGGGCCGGTGGCAAGAATGGGCTGGGTCGGCGCATGCCTGGGCCTGGTCATCACCCTGGGCCTGGCGATCGTGGTTGTCCAGGACCGCAGCGCGCGCATCGAGGCGGCCAGGCGGCAAAGCGAGGCCATCGCCCTGGGCGTGGACCGGTTGCTGCGCTACGAAGTGCGCAACCTGGAACGCGCCTTGCGCGGCATGGGCCTGGAGGCCGACGGGTATGCGCGCGAGTATCCGGCCGCCGGGGTCTGGGACCTGACGGGGGCGATCCGCGGGGTCATCTCCAGGCACGCCGAACTGCAGGACATCGACCTGTACGACCCGGGCGGACGGTTGCTCCATGGCGGCCCTGGAAGTGCCGCCCGATCGCTGGGCTTCGACCCGGCCACCGACTCCTCCGATGGCCTGGTCGTGGGCACGCTGCAACAGGGGGGCAGGACCCGGCCAGTGATTCCGCTGGCCCTGCGCACCAATGCAGGCAACTGGCTCGTCGCCTGGCTGCGCACCAGCGAACTCCAGCAGATGCTGGCGGGCCTGGACCTGGGCCGGCACGGAAGCGCCGCCATCCTCGACCGGCGTGGTTTGCTCCTGGCCCGGCACAACGACCAGGGGCAGCACCTGGGCCGGTCGGTGCCCATGCCGGTGCAGGTGCTCCCCGGATCGACCACGACGATTGAATTCAAGAGCCCGCTGGATGGCGAGGAACGCTTCACCAGCCTGACTTCGACCAGCACCTATCCGTTCATCGTGGCCGCAGGCCTGTCCAAGCGGGAAACGCTGGCGCCCTGGTGGAACTACGTCGCCTCGGCCGTGGCCGTACTGCTGCTGTACTGGCTGGGCATGTTCTACCTGCTGGGTCGGATGGCCGCCACCGAAGCATCGCGGCGGGCGACGCTCGACGAACTGCGCAGGCACGCCGAGTGGCTGGCCAAGGCCCAGGACGCCTCGCACACCGGGGTCTGGGCCATGGGCCAGGGCGAAGAGGAGGTGCGGGTGTCGGCGCAGGCCGCGGCGGTGTTCGGGCTCGAGCGGGTGGCCGGCATGGTGCCGCTGGCCGCGGTGTTCGGGCGCATGCACGAGGCCGACCGGCCGTGCGTCGAAGCCGAATTCCAGCGTGCGTGGGAAGAGGCCAGGCCATTCCAGGCCGAGTACCGGATCGTGCTGGCGGACGGTCGGCAGCGCTGGATCAGCGCGCAGAGCGCGCTGGCCCTGGATCCCGAGCAGAAGCCGCAGATGACCGGCACCATCGTCGACATCACCGAGCGCAGGTCGCAGCAGGAACAACTGGAACGGGCCGAGTCGCAGTTCCGCCACCTGTTCGAGTTCAATCCGCTGCCGTTCTGGGTGTTCGACACCGAGACGCTGCGCTTCCTGGCGGTCAACGCCACCGCGATCCGCCGCTACGGGTATTCGCGGGAGGAATTCCTGGGCATGACCATCCTGCAGGTGCGGCCGGACGCGGACGCCGACGCAGTCAGGCTGTCGGTCGGCGAACGCAGCGAGCCGCGCGACTCCTCGCCCGTCTGGACCCACGTGACCCGCGATGGGAAACAGATCCACGTGCGCATCCACAGCAGCAGCATCCGCTTCGACGATCGGCCGGCGCGACTGGTCCTGGCCGAGGACGTGAGCGAGAGCGTGGCCCACGAGATCGACCTGGCCTGGCGCGCGGCCCACGACGAGCACACCGGCCTGTTCAAGCTGCGGACCCTGCTGGAAAGGCTGGACCACCCCACGGTGCGCTCCGGGCCCGACCCCTACACGGTGATGTACGTGCAACTGCGCGACCTGGAGCTGGTCTCGCCCACCCTGGGCATGCGGACCAGCGACGAGATCGTGTTCGAGATCGCCCGTCGCCTTTTCGCCGGGTGCGACGGTTTCGGCCCTGTCGCCCACGTGCCGGGCGACTCGTTCGTGGTCTCGGTGCTCGACGCCGGCCAGTGCGACGAACTGCTCGCCAGTGTGTCGGCGGTGCTGTCCGAACCGGTGGAATCCGAAAGCGGCAGCCATCGCGTCGAGGCCTGGATCGGCGTGGCCACGCGGCAGCATCCGGGCCAGCGCGCCGAAGACGTGGTGGCGCACGCGGCCCTCGCCTCGCGCCAGGCGCGGGCCGAGAACGCCTCCTCCACCCGCTACGCCGACAGCATGGGCGAGCAGGCGGCGGCCCGCCTGGCCATGATCGGGCGGCTGCGCCGGGCGCTGGTGGACGGCGAGTTCGAACTGTTCTTCCAGCCGATCAAGTGCCTGCGCAGCGGCGTGATCACCGGCGCCGAAGCCCTGTTGCGGTGGCGCACCGGCCAGGGCCATGTCGCGCCGTCCAGCTTCATTCCCCTGAGCGAGGAATCGGGGCTGATCGTGCCGATCGGCGAGTGGGTGGTGGACAAGGCCGCCGAAGCGCACGGCGCGCTGGTCCAGGCCGGCCTTGGCGAGGTGGCGATCGCGGTGAACGTGTCGGCCGTGCAGTTCCTCTCAGGCTCGGTGGCTCAGGTCATGCGCGACGCACACCTGCGGCATGGACTGCCGCCCCATGTCGACCGGGACCTGCGCAATGCGTCGATCTGCAGCGCGGTGATCGCCCTGGGCCATGGCCTGGGCCTGAGCATCGTGGCCGAAGGCGTGGAAACGGCGGAGGAACTGGCCTGGCTCGAGCAGGCCGGCGTCGATTACGTGCAGGGCTTTTTCATCGGCAGGCCGGTGCCGCTGGACGAGTTCATACGGAATTTCGGGCGCGCCGGGCGCTGACCCGACCGCGCGCATCCCGGCCCCCCGCGTCGAAGTCCGGTGCATGGTGAATGAGTCCCGGGAACACCGGCGGAATGCCGGTCAAGATGCCGCCTTAACGGGCAGCCCGGCATAGTCGGGCTTCGTACCCGGGTGAACACATGACCGATGAACTGAGTGGCAAAAGCATCCTCCTGGTCGAGGACGACGATCTCGTCGCGATGACCGTGGAGGACATCCTGGTCTATGCCAAGGCCAAGGTCGAGATCGCCGGCCGGGTGGACCAGGCGCTGCAGGCGCTGGCAGCGCGCGAGTTCGACCTGGCGATCGTGGACATCAACCTCAACGGCCAGCCTTCCTGGCCGGTGGCTGCCGAACTGCGCAGCCGGGGCATTCCCTACCTCACCGTCTCCGGCTACGGCGACATGGTCGAGCACGAGCTGGCAGGGATCCTGCTGCCCAAGCCGTATTCGATGGAGGCCCTGCTGCGGGCCGCTTCCGCGCTGCTGCAGCCACCGCACTGAGACCCCGCCACTCCGCCGAGCCGTGACCATGAGCCTTGCAAACATTGATAGCGACGCGCGCCTTTCCACCGGCAACAGCGGCCTGGACGACATCCTCGGAGGCGGCCTGGACGCCAACCGGATGTACCTGTACGAAGGCCGACCCGGGACCGGCAAGACCACCCTGGCCCTGGAGTTCCTGATGGAGGGGGCGCGCAACGGTGAGACGACGCTGTACATCACCCTGTCCGAGACCCAGCGCGAACTGCAGCTGGTCGCTTCGCGGCATGGCTGGGACCTGTCCGGGATCGAGGTGTTCGAACTGGTGCCGCCGGAGACCACGCTGGATCCCGGCCGGGAAATCACCGTGCTGCATCCGGTCGAAGTGGAACTGGGCGAGACCACCAAGCTGATCCTGGACCGGGTCGCCGAGCTCAATCCCACCCGGGTGGTCATCGACAGCCTTTCCGAGCTTCGCCTGCTGGCCCAGAGCTCGCTGCGCTACCGGCGCCAGGTGCTGGCGCTCAAGCACTTCTTCGCCAGCCGCCACTGCACCGTGGTCCTGCTCGACGACATGACCTCGCAGGACAACGACCTGCAGCTGCATTCGATTTCCCACGGCGTGGTCCTGCTGGAGCAGCTGGCGATCGAATACGGCGCCGAACGACGCCGCGTGCGCGTGGTCAAGATGCGCGGGATCAGCTTCCGCGGCGGTTTCCACGACTTGGCCATCCGCACCGGCGGGCTGGAGATCTATCCCCGTCTGGTGGCCTCGGAGCATCACACCACTTTCCTCGGCGAACACACCCCCAGCGGCAACGCCGACCTGGACGCGCTGCTGGGAGGCGGCCTGGAGCGCGGCACCAATGCCCTGCTGATAGGCGCGGCCGGGGTGGGCAAGTCCTCGATGGCCATGACCTATGCCATCGCGGCCGCGGGCCGCGGCGAGAAGAGCGTGATCTTCGCCTTCGACGAGGGCCGCGGCACCATGCTGGCCCGCGCGCACTCGCTGGGGCTCGACCTGCAGCCGGCGCTGGACTCGGGGCTGATCCGCTTCCAGCAGATCGACCCGGCGGAAATGTCGCCGGGCGAGTTCGCCTCCATCGTGCGCAGGAGCGTGCAGGAAGACGGCGCGCGCCTGGTGATCATCGACAGCCTCAACGGCTATCTCAATGCGATGCCCGACGGCCGCTTCCTGATCCTGCAGATGCACGAGCTGCTCAGCTTCCTGGCCCAGCAGGGCGTGCTCACGATCCTGGTGCTGGCCCAGCATGGGCTGGTCGGGCCGATGGAAACGCCGCTGGACATCAGCTACCTCAGCGATGCGGTGCTGATGCTGCGTTATTTCGAACACGAGGGAAAAGTGCGGCGCGCCCTGTCGGTGGTCAAGAAGCGCAGCGGCGACCACGAGCACACGATCCGGGAGTTCCGGCTGAGCGGCGAAGGCCTGTCGCTGGGTCCTCCGCTGACCCAGTTCAGCGGCATCTTCTCGGGTACCCCGACCTACACCGGTGAAGCCGATCCGCTGTTGTCCGCCTCCGGCAGGATCGATGGCTGATTCTCCCGTGGCAGAGCGCGTGCTGGTGCTCGCACCGATCGGACGGGATGGCCCGGCCACCCTGGACCTGTTGGGCCGCGCCAGCATCACCGGGGTGATCTGCGGCAGTTTCGGGCAACTTCTCGAAGAACTGCTGCAGGGTGCCGAAGCGGCCTTCGTCGCCGAGGAGGGCTTGTTCGGTCAGGACCTCGATGCACTGGGAAGGTGGGTGGCCACCCAGCCGCCCTGGTCGGACCTTCCGTTCGTGGTCCTGACCAGTCGCCACGACCAGCCCCGCGTGAACGTATGGCGGCAGGAACTGGTGCGGATCCTGGGCAACGTGTCCTTGCTGGAGCGGCCGGTCCAGCCGATCACCCTGGTCAGCGTGATGCAGGCCGCGCTGCGCGCGCGCGCGCGCCAGCGCCAGGTGCGTTCGCTGCTGGCCGCGCGCGACGAGGC
>SEHC01000214.1 GCA_004173415.1 Lysobacteraceae bacterium | reverse complement strand
AGTTCGATCTGCGAATAGTCGCAAGCCACCAGCTTGCGTCCGGGCGGCGCCACGAAGGCCTTGCGGATGCGGCGGCCGTCTTCGGTGCGGATGGGGATGTTCTGCAGGTTGGGATCGGACGAGGAAAGCCGTCCGGTCGCCGCGCCGGCCTGGTGGTAGCTGGTATGCACGCGACCGGTCTCGGCGTTGACCATGTCCGGCAGCTTGTCGGTATAGGTGCTGCGCAACTTGGCCAGGCCGCGATATTCCAGGATCACCTGCGGCAGCTCGTGCAGCTCGGCGATCGCGGCCAGTGCTTCTTCGTTGGTCGACGGCTGGCCCGACGGGGTCTTGACCATCGCCGGCAGCTTCAGCTCCTCGAACAACAGGGTCGCCAGCTGCTTGGGCGAATCCAGGTTGAAGGTACGCCCGGCCAGTTCGGTGGCCTTCTGCTGGGCGCTGAGCATGCGCCGGGAAAGGTCGGCCGATTGCCGGCGCAGTTCCTCGGCGTCGATGCTGACGCCGTTGGCCTCGATCCGCTCCAGGACCGGGACCAGCGGCATCTCTATCTCCCGGTAGACCCGCGCCAGCAGCGGCTCGGCCGCGAGTTTCGGGCCCAGCACGTGGTGCAGGCGCAGGGTGATGTCGGCGTCTTCGGCCGCGTAGCGGGTGGCGTCGTCGAGGGCGACCTGCGAGAACAGGATCTGCTTGGCGCCCTTGCCGGCCACGTCCTCGTAGCGGATCGTGTCGTAGCCGAGGTAGCGCTTGGCCAGGCTGTCCATGTCGTGGCGGCTGCTGCCCGAGTTCAGCACGAAGCTCTCCAGCATGGTGTCGTCGGCATAGCCGGCCAGTTCCACGCCGTGCCGGCGCAGCACGTGCAGGTCGTACTTGCCGTGCTGGCCGAGCTTCCTCCTGCCCGGGTCGGCGAACAGCGGCGCCAGCGCGGCCAGTGCCGCGGCGCGATCGAGCTGCGCCGGCGCCCCCGGATACTCATGCGCCAGCGGCAGGTAGGCGGCCTTGCCGGCTTCGACCGAGAAGCTCAGCCCGACCAGGTTGGCCTGCATCGGGTCGAGGTTGTCGGTTTCGCTGTCGAAGGCGAATTCATCGGCGCCGCGCAGGCGATCGAGCAGGGCGTCGAGTTGCGCACTGGTCAATATCGTTTCGTATTCGCCGGGCGCGGCAAGGGCCGCATCGATGGGCGGCGTTTCGCTCACCGTCGGCGCCACGAAGCCGGTGCCGCGGGCGCGGCCGGGCTCGGTGGCGGCGACCGGCAGCGCGCCGGTGGCGCCATCGAGGTCCTTCAGCGCCTGGTTGAAACCGTAGCGCTGGTACAGCAGGCGCAGCGGCTCCAAGTCGTGGTCGCGCAGGACCAGGCTCTGGGCATTGCCGTCCAGGGCGACGTCGGTCTTGATGGTGACCAGCTCGCGGTTGAGCGGCAGGCGGTGCAACGCCGCGCGCAGGTTGTCGCCGATCTTGCCCTTGATCTCGGCGGCATGGGCGATCACGCCGTCCAGGCTGCCGTACTCGGCCAGCCACTTGGCCGCGGTCTTGGGCCCGCACTTCTCGACCCCGGGCACGTTGTCCACCGCATCGCCCATCAACGCCAGCAGGTCGACGATCTGGCCGGGCCGGACCGCGAATTTCTCGAACACTTTCTCGTCCGAATCCAGCCGGCTTCCACTCATGGTGTTGACCAGCTGCAGCCCGGGCCGCACCAGCTGGGCGAAATCCTTGTCGCTGGTGGAGATGGTCACATCGATGCCGTCGCCGACCGCCTGCAGGGCGAGCGTGCCGATCACGTCGTCGGCCTCGACCCCGTCCACCCGCAGGATCGGCATGCCCAGCGCCTGCACGATCTGGCACATCGGCAGCACCTGGGCGCGCAGGTCGTCGGGCATGGCGGCGCGGTTGGCCTTGTATTGCGGATACAGGTCGTCGCGGAAGGTCTTGCCGGGCGCATCAATGACGAAGGCCACGTATTCGGGCCTTTCCTTCAGCGTCGCCCGCAGCATGTTGACCACGCCGAACAGGGCCCCAGTGGGCTCGCCGGCGGCGTTGGTCAGGGGCGGAAGCGCATGGAAGGCGCGATACAGGTAACTGGAACCGTCGATGAGCACGAGTCTGGGCATGCTTGGATTCTACCTCCCATGGTCCTTGCGCCATCCGCCGACCGGGCGGGCCTCACCCCCCCCGGCGCGGGCGGCGCATAATCGGCCAGTGACCACTGCCCTCCGGGAATCGCTATGAAAATCCTCCTGCTTGCTCCCTTGCTGGCGCTTGCCGGCTGCGCCTCGATGGGATCGTCCGCCGCCGACCCCGGCATGGACCTGGCCGATGCCCAGGTCGCGGTGCGCACCGAAGCCAATGGCGACGTGATCCAGGAATACCGGGTGGCCGGACAGTTGCGCATGGTCAAGGTGACGCCCTCGCGCGGCCCGGCCTATTACCTGATGGACGAGAACGGTGACGGCCGCCTGGACAAGAGCAAGGGCGAGGGCACGGTATCGCCGGTCTACTGGAAACTCTACGGCTGGTGAGTCACGTCCGCGCCGCGAGCGGCCAGCATGCAGTGGGAGGCCCGGTGCCTGGCTACAGCCTGCGCCACTCCAGGCCTTCGCCGCGCCGGTAGTACACCGCCAGCGCGCGGCCATACAGCGCCTCGGCCGGGACCAGGCCGAAGAAGCGCCCGTCGATGCTGTTGCCGCGCGCGTCGCCGAGCATCAGCACCTGGCCTTCGGGCACCACCAGGCCGTGCACGTCCGGGCCGCCACCTTGCGACAGGTCCAGCGCGGCCAGATGCTGGCCGAACGCCTCCGAATCGGCGGCGCCGAGCAGGGCCAGGGGCCTGCCGTTGAGGCTGAGCCTGCCGTCCTGCAGGTCGACCCGGTCGCCAGCCACCGCGGCCACGCGCTTGATCAGGCGGACGCCGTCCTGCGGTGAATCGAACACCGCCACGTCGCCGCGCGCCGGACGGCCGGTGGCCCAGAGGGTCACGCCGGTGAACGGCAGTCGCTGGCCATAGGCGCGCATGTCGACGGCCACGCGATCGCCGACCTGCAGGCTGTGGCGCATCGACCCGGAGGGAACCACGTAGTGGTTGGCCAGGGAGTCGCGGGTCGCGGCCAGCAGCAGGAGCAGCAGGGCCAGTTGCGGCAACTCGCGGCGCAACCAGTCCTGTAGTCCTGCCGGTGCCGGCGTGGAAGGCGTTTGCTGCTGCATGGCGTCGCTCCGCGGGTAAGCGCGGCCAGTAATCCACGGATGACCGCGCCGGACACCTGCCATAGGTCACCCGGCTCCTGCCGCGCTCAGACCACCTGCAGGTTCGCGTAGGCCAGCACCAGCCACTTGCTGCCTTCACCATCGAAATTGACCTGCACGCGCGCGTGGGCGCCGGTGCCTTCGTAATCGGTGACCACGCCCGCGCCGAACTTGGCATGCTGCACGTTGGCGCCGAGCTTCAGCGGCGGCGCCTCGAGGGCCGCATGGCCCTGGCTGCGCGGCGCAGCATAGGCCGCCGCGCGCGATACCTGCGCCTTGGGCCGCACGTCATGCAGCAGGTGGGGCGGGATCTCGCGCAGGAAACGCGACGGGATGCCGTACATGTCCTGGCCGTGGATACGCCGGCTCTCGGCATGGCTGAGCACCAGTTTCTGCCGCGCGCGGGTGATGCCGACGTAGGCCAGGCGGCGTTCCTCTTCCAGGCGCCCGCTCTCGTCCAGCGATTTTCCGCTGGGAAACAGGCCTTCCTCCAGCCCGCCCAGGAACACCAGCGGGAACTCCAGGCCCTTGGCCGAATGCAGGGTCATCAGCTGCACGCCGTCCTCGCCGGCCTGGGCCTGGCCTTCGCCGGCCTCCAGCGAGGCATAGGCGAGGAAAGCGACCAGGTCGCTCATGCCCGCCGTCTCCTCGTCGTCGCGGCGCACGAAGCGCGAGGCGACCGACACCAGTTCGTCGAGGTTCTCGGTACGCGAATCGAGCTGGCCCTTGCTTTCGTTGAGGTAGAACTCGCGCAGGCCCGACCGCGCCAGCACGTGGTCGATCTTGTCCTTGAGTTCCAGGTCGGCGGCCTCGACGGCCAGCGCCTCGACCAGGGCGATGAAGGCGGCCAGCGCATTGCGCGCGCGACCGGCAAGCTCGTTGCCCAGCGACAGTTGTCGAAGGCGGCGTCATCGTCGCGGTTGCCGAGCAGGCGCAGGTAGGCCAGGGTGTCCTTGATCTCGGCGCGCTCGAAGAAGCGCATGCCGCCGTAGACGCGGTAGGGCACCTGTTCGGCCAGCAACGCCTCTTCGAAGGCGCGCGACTGCGCATTGCTGCGGTACAGGACCGCGCAGTCGCCATGGCTGCCGCCGTCGCGCACCCACTGGCGGATGCGTTCGACCACGTAGCGCGCCTCGTCGACCTCGTTGTAGGCCGCATACAGGTCGATCGGCTCGCCTTCGCCGGTGTCGGTCCACAACTGCTTGCCGATCCGGTCCGGATTGTGCGCGATCACCGCGTTGGCGGCATCGAGGATGTTGGCGCTGGAGCGGTAGTTCTGCTCCAGGCGGATGGTCTGGGCGCTGGAGAAATCCTTGAGGAAGCGCTGCACGTTCTCGACCTTGGCCCCGCGCCAGCCGTAGATGGCCTGGTCGTCGTCGCCGACCACGAACACATGACCGGCGTCGCCGGCGAGCAGGCGCACGAATCCGTACTGGATGCCGTTGGTGTCCTGGAACTCGTCGACCAGGATCTCGCCGAAGCGGGCGCGGTAGTGGGCAAGCAACGCCGGGTTGTCGCGCAGCAGCTCGTGGGCGCGCAGCAGCAACTCGGCGAAATCGACCAGCCCGGCGCGGTCGCAACGCTCCTGGTACAGCGCATAGGCGCGGCGCAGGGTATCGGTCCAGGGATCGTCGCCGGGCTGGATATGCGCGGCGCGGCGGCCCTCGTCCTTCTGCGCGTTGATCCACCAGGCGATCTGCCGCGGCGGGAAGCGCGCCTCGTCCAGCTCCATCTGCTGGACCACGCGCTTGACCAGGCGCAGCTGGTCGTCCGAATCCAGCACCTGGAAGCTTTCCGGCAGCTTCGCGTCCTGCCAGTGCAGGCGCAGCAGGCGATGGGCCAGGCCGTGGAAGGTGCCGATCCACATGCCGCGGCTGCCGTTGCGCAACTGCGCGTCGGCACGGTGGCGCATTTCGCCGGCGGCCTTGTTGGTGAAGGTGACCGCGAAGATGCCATGCACCGGCACGCCGTGGACTTCGTTCAGCCAGGCGATGCGGTGGGTGAGCACGCGGGTCTTGCCGGAACCGGCGCCGGCCAGCACCAGGTAGTGGCCGGGGGCGGCGGAAACCGCTTCGCGTTGCGCCGGATTCAGTCCGTCGAGCAGGTGGGAAACATCCATCCGGCTATTTTACGGGGTTGCGCGCGG
>SEHC01000213.1 GCA_004173415.1 Lysobacteraceae bacterium | reverse complement strand
GGAACGAGTACATCACCGCCTTGGTGCCGCGGGCCACGTTCTCGGCGCCCAGGCTGGGGCCGACCACGCGCTCCTCGACGAAGTCCATCGGCGCGGCCAGCG
This sequence comes from Lysobacteraceae bacterium, assembly GCA_004173415.1. GTDB lineage: Bacteria > Pseudomonadota > Gammaproteobacteria > Xanthomonadales > Xanthomonadaceae > Pseudoxanthomonas_A. The sequence continues at coordinate 4,269 of SEHC01000213.1, read as the reverse complement.
AGCCGGCGCGCAGCAGCCTGGCCAGGTTCTCGGCCTCGGCCTTCTCCAGGCCGGTGGTCTGGAAGTTCTTACCGAACACCCCGGCGATGCGGGTCGGGGCCAGTGCTTCCTCGTTGACCTTGGTCGAACGCACTTCCTTGCCGTCGACGATCGTGACCTGGGGAATGCGCTCGATGTAGACCACCGACATCAGCTTGCCGACGTTGGCGCTGGTGAAATCGAACATGCGCTGACCCGCGGCCGCGTTGAGGGTGATGTCCACGGCCGGCAGGCCGTTGCGGTCCACGCCGGTGCTGGCGGTGACCATCTGGTCGCCCGAGGCGAGCACGCGCTTGTTCAGCAGCACCGGCACCGGCTTGCCATCGACGCCGCGCTCGCGCAGGTAGTAGATGCGCGCTTCGGGCGGTACGTTGCCGCTGGCCAGCGCGTCCTGGGCGTTGCCGTCGACCACCGAGCGGAACTCGAGCGTGGCGGTGGCGCCGATCAGGCGCTTGGCCGCCGCGGTGTCCTGCACGCCGGGCAGCTGCACGACCACGCGGTCCTCGCCCTGGCGCTGGATGATCGGCTCGGACACGCCCAGTTCGTTGACCCGGTTGCGCAGGGTGGTGATGTTCTGTTCGATCGCATCGCCGGAGATCTGCTGCAACTCGCCCTGCGGCAGGTTCACGGTGATCCGGTTGCCGTCGATCGAATAGCTCATGGCCGGTCCGGCGGCGGCGGCGCCCGCATTGGCGGCGCTGCTGGCCAGCGCCTGGCGGGCGGCCTCGGCGTCCACGTTCGCCGGCAGGGTCACCACGATGCTGTTGTCCGGGCGCCGCTCGACCGACTCGTAGCGCACGCGCTTGTCGCGCAGGGTCACCCGCATGTCCTCGGCGTAGGCGTCGACGCGCTTGTCCAGCGCCGCCTTCTGGTCCACCTGGAGGACGAAGTGCACGCCGCCCTGCAGGTCCAGGCCCTGGACCATCGGCTTGGCCCCGAACTTCTCCATCCACGACGGCACGGTCGAGGCCAGGTTCAAGGCCACCGTGTAGTCCTCGCCCAGGCCCACGCGCAGGGCGTCGTTGGCCTTGGTCTGCGCATCGAAGGCCGGCAGGCGGACCAGCAGGCTGTCGCCGTCGCGGTCCAGCGACTTGGCCGCCACCCCGCCTTCCTTGAGCACCGACTGCACGCGCTGTTCCAGCGCCGCGTCGATCGCGAACCCGCGGTTGGCGGTGATCTGCACCGAAGGATCGGAAGGATAGATGTTGGGCAGCGCATACAGGCCGCTGAACAGCACGACCAACAGGATGACGACGTATTTCCAGCGCGGGAATTCAAGCATCGGGGAGTTCCAGGAAACGTGGGCCGTGGTCCGCGACGGGCCAGGCGATACCGGTGGATTCGCAGCGGCTCTTGGCGGCCAGGGCGCCGCCGGCGGCGGCAACCCGGCCAACGAAGCCGATCAGGCGGACTTCAGCGTGCCCTTGGGCAGGACGTTGCCGACCGCGCCCTTCTGCACGCGCACCCGCACGTTGTCGGCCACTTCCACGGTGATGAAGTTGTCGCCGATGTCGGTGACGATGCCGGCCAGGCCGCCGGAGGTGATGACCTCGTCGCCCTTGGACAGCTTCTCCAGCATGCCCTTGTGTTCCTTGGCGCGCTTCATCTGCGGGCGGATCATCAGGAAGTACATCACCGCGATCAGGATGATCGGGAACAGGAAGCCGCTCATGCCGAGCCCTGCGGGTGGAGCGCCGGCAGCCTGGGCGTGGGCGGTGGGGATCAGGAAGTCGAGCAGGTTCATCAGGTCATCCGCTAAGGCCGAAAATAGCCAGGAATTATGCCATGGGGGCGGCTTGCAGTCCGGGCAAGGGTGAAATCGGCCGAAAAGCCCCGCCCGCCGTCGGCATCGGCAGGCAGAGACCCGGCCCCACGGGCAAAGGTTCCGTCCGCCGCCGCGCTAGGCCCGCGCGGCATGGAAGGCGGCCCTGAACTCGCCGAAGCGGCCCTGGCCGATGGCCTCGCGCATCCCGGCCATCAGTTTCTGGTAGTACCAGAGGTTGTGCAGGGTGCCCAGCATCGGCCCGAGCATTTCGTTGCACCGGTCCAGGTGGCGCAGGTAGGCGCGGGTGAAGCCATTGCGGCAGGCATAGCAGCCGCAGCCGGGTTCGATCGGGTCCGTATCCTGCTCGTAGCGCGCATTGCGGATGCGGACCGTGCCGGTGGAGGTGAAGTAATGGCCGTTGCGCGCGTTGCGGGTCGGCATGACGCAGTCGAACATGTCGACCCCGCGCGCGACCGCCTCGACCAGGTCCTCCGGCCGGCCCACCCCCATCAGGTAACGCGGGCGGTCCACCGGCAGCAGCGGGTCCATGTGCTCGAGCATCGCATTGCGCTCGTGCTCGGGTTCGCCGACCGCCAGCCCGCCGATCGCGTAGCCGTCGAACCCGATCTCCTGCAGGCCCTCGGCCGAACGCGTGCGCAGGTCCGGGTGCACGCCGCCCTGGACGATGCCGAACAGGGCCGCGTCGTTGCCTTCGTGGGCGCGCTTGCTGCGCAGGGCCCAGCGCAGGCTCAGCTCCATCGAGCGCGCGGCCACGTCCTCGGTGGCCGGGTACGGCGTGCACTCGTCGAAGATCATCACGATGTCCGAGTCCAGCACCTTCTGTACGTGCATGCTTTCCTCGGGGCCGAGGAAAACCTTGCTGCCGTCGACCGGCGAATTGAAGGTCACGCCCTGCTCGGTGATCTTGCGCCGGTGGGCCAGCGAGAACACCTGGAAGCCACCCGAGTCGGTGAGGATGGGTTTGTCCCAGCGCGCGAAGCCATGCAGGCCGCCATGCTTGCCGATCACCTCCAGCCCGGGCCGCAGGTACAGGTGGAAGGTGTTGCCGAGGATGATCTCGGCGCCCAGCTCGCGGACGTGCTCGGGCAGGATGCCCTTGACCGAACCGTAGGTGCCGACCGGCATGAAGGCCGGCGTCTCCACGGTGCCGCGGGGGAAGCTCAGGCGGCCGCGACGGGCGGCGCCATCGCGGCCCAGCAGTTCGAACGACATGCGGCTCATCGGCCTTGCCCCGGGTTGGTGGACGTCGGCGCGCCTTCGGTGGCGCCTGCAGGGCCATCCTCCAGCGCGGCCTGGGTGGATTCGTGCGGGCGCGGGAACAGCAGCATCGCGTCGCCGTAGGAAAAGAACCGGTAGCGCTCGCGCACCGCGTGTTCGTACGCGGCGAATACGCGCGGTTTTCCGGAAAACGCCGAAACCAGCATCAGCAGCGTGCTCTCGGGCAGGTGGAAATTGGTGAGCAGCGCATCGACGCTGCGGATCCGGTAGCCCGGGAAGATGAAGATCCGGGTTTCCCCGGCGAACGGCTGCAACTCGCCGTCGGGCATCGACTCGCTGCGCCGCCAGGCGCTCTCCAGCGCGCGCACCACGGTCGTGCCGATCGCGACCACGCGGCTGCCGCGCGCGCGCGCCGCGCGCACCTGTTCGACCAGCGCCGCGCCCACGTTCAGCCACTCGCTGTGCATGGCATGGTCGCGCACGTCGTCCACGCGCACCGGCTGGAAGGTGCCGGCGCCCACGTGCAGGGTGACATGGCCGAATTCGACCCCTTTGTCGCGCAGCGCCTGCAGCAGCGCTTCGTCGAAATGCAGGCCGGCGGTCGGCGCAGCCACGGCGCCGAGCTCGCGGGCGAACACGGTCTGGTAGCGCTCGTCGTCGTCGACCCCCGGCTCACGATGGATGTACGGCGGCAGCGGCAGGCGACCGGCCTGCAGCAGCCAGCTTTCCAGCGCTTCGCCGACCTCGAACCGGAGCCGGTAGAACTCGCCGTCGCGGCCCAGCACCTCGGCCTCGCCGCCGCCATCCAGGGCGATGCGGCTGCCCGGTTTCGGCGATTTGCTGGCGCCGACCTGGACCCGCGCGCAGTTGTCCGGCAGCAGCCGCTCGACCAGGATCTCGACCCGCCCGCCGGTCTGCTTGTGGCCGAAGATGCGCGCCGGGATGACCCGGGTGTCGTTGAACACCAGCAGGTCGCCCGGGGCCAGCCACTGCGGCAGGTCACGGACCTGCTGGTCTATGAAAGCCGCCTCGCCCGGCGGCACCACCAGCAAGCGGCTGGCGGAGCGCTCCGGCAGGGGCGCCTGCGCGATCAACGCGTCGGGCAGGTCGTAATGGAAATCGGCTTTCTTCATCGCGGGCGGTTTTCGGGCGGCGCATTGTAACCGCCCGCGATGAAGAAAGCCGATTTCCATTACGACCTGCCCGACGCGTTGATCGCGCAGGCG
>SEHC01000212.1 GCA_004173415.1 Lysobacteraceae bacterium | reverse complement strand
CCGCGCGAACTGTCCGGCGGCATGGCCCGGCGCGTGGCCCTGGCCCGGGCGCTGGCCCTGGACCCGCCGCTGATGCTGTACGACGAGCCGCTGACCGGCCTGGACCCGATCGCCAGCGGGGTGATCATGAGCCTGATCCAGCGGCTCAACGACAGCCTGGGCCTGACCAGCATCATCGTCAGCCACCATGTGCACGAAACCCTGCCCATCGCCGACCAGGTGGTGGTGATGGCCAATGGCGGCATCGTCTTCTCCGGCACCCCGGCCGCGCTGCAGGACAGCCAGGATCCGCTGGTGCGCCAGTTCCTGCGCGGCGAACCCGACGGCCCGATCGCCTTCGACGCCACGCCCCGGACCGAGGCCGCCTGATGCCCTTCGTCGCTTCTGCCCGTTCGGTCGGCCGGGCCGGCCTGTTCACCCTTTCGGTGCTCCGTTCGTCCAAGCCCACTTCCGACTTTTTCGCCGAACTTACCCGCGAAATCTACAAGGTCGGCGCACGTTCGCTGCCGATCATCGCCGTGGGCGGTGCCTTCGTCGGCCTGGTCCTGACCCTGCAGGGCTATCGCACCCTGACCACCTTCGGCGCCTCCGACGCGCTCTCCACCCTGCTCGGCCTGTCCCTCTACCGCGAGCTGGGGCCGGTCCTGACCGGGCTGCTGTTCATCGGCCGCGCCGGCAGCTCGATCGCCGCCGAACTGGGCCTGATGCGCGCCACCGACCAGATCAAGGCGCTGGAACTGATGGCCATCGATCCGCTGGCCAAGGCGGTGGCCCCGCGCTTCTGGGCCGCGGTGCTGACCGTGCCGCTGCTGACCGGGATCTTCTGCAGCCTGGCCATCAGCGCCAGCTATTTCGAAGCGGTGCACGTGCTCGGCCTGGACAACGGCGTGTTCTGGTCGGCGCTGAGCAACAGCGTCGACTTCTACGACGATTTCGGCGTGGCCCTGTTGAAGTCGGCGGTGTTCGGCGGCACCTGTGCCCTGGTCGCGGCGTACGAGGGCTTCCACGCCGAGCCGACCATCGAGGGCACCTCGGTGGCCACCACCCGTGCCGTGGTCAATGCCTCGCTGCTGGTGCTGATGTTCAATTTCGTCCTTTCCGCCTTGTTGTTCAGGAGTTGACCCATGGCCGTCCGCGGACCCCGCCTTGAATTCGCCGTCGGTGCCTTCCTGCTGCTGGCCCTGGCCTCGCTGCTGGTGCTGGCGATCGCCTCGACCAACCGCAAGTTCGGCTTCGGCAGCAGCAGTTACGAGCTGACCGCGCGCTTCAGCAACCTGGGCCAGTTGCGTCCGCAGGCGCCGGTGAAGATCGGCGGGGTGGTCATCGGCCAGGTGTCGAAGATCGCGCTGGACCCGGTCAAGTTCGACTCCGTGGTGACCCTGGACATCGAGAACACCTACAAGGACCTGCCCGCCGACACCTCGGCCGGCATCTTCACCAGCGGCCTGCTGGGCGAGAACTACATTGGCCTGTCCCCGGGCGGAGACCCGGAAACGCTGAAGCCCGGCGAGGAAATCGCCTTCACCCAACCCGCGGTCGACCTGTTGCAACTGGTCGGCAAATACATGTTCAGCGGCGGCGGCAAGCCGGCCGAGGGCGCCGATGCCGGCGCCGACGCCAGCGCCCTGCCTGCCGCGCCCCCGCCCTCCGAGGAACCCGTCCCATGAAGAAGTCCCTGCTCTCCCTCGTCATCGCTTCGGCGCTGCTCGCCGGCGCGCCCCTGCTGGCCAGCGCCCAGGCCACCGCCACCGCGCCGGCCGCGCAGGGTTCGGCCAGCAAGCTGGTGCTCGACAACAGCACCCGCATCCTGACCACCCTGGAACAGCGCCGCGCCGATTTCCGCAAGGATCCGGCCGCACTGAAGAAGTTCATCGACACCGAGTTCAACCGCGTGTTCGACCGCGACTACGCCGCGCGCCTGGTCCTGGGCGTGCATGGCCGCGGCGCCTCCGCCGCCGAGGTCAAGCTGTTCGCCGACGCCCTGGCCGACAACCTGATGTCGCGCTACGGCACCTCGCTGCTGGATTTCAACGCCAAGCTGCGGGTCCGGGTGAAGTCCGAATCGCCGCTGCCGGGCAACCGCGGGGTCAAGGTCTCCAGCGAGCTGCTGCGCGCCGGCGGCGACCCGATCCCGGTCGGAAGGCATTTCCTACGTGCAGACCTTCAAGAACCAGTTCGACGCGCCGCTGCGGCAGAAGTCCATCACCCAGGTCGCCACCGACCTGCGTGACGGCAAGATGCAGGCCAATGGCGGCAAATGAGGCCCGCTTCGAGCGCGATGGCGACGCCCTGGCCTTTGCCGGGGCGCTGGACCGCGCCGCAGCGACCGCCTTGTGGGTTCCGGCAGGCAAGTCGCTGGCCGGCGCGCAACGCATCGTCCTGACCAAGGTCACTTCTGTGGACAGCGCCGGGCTGGCATTGTTGGCCGAGCTCGCCGGGCGCCTGCGTGGCATGGGCGTCGAACCGCGCATCGAAGGCGAGCCAGCCGGCCTGGCCGAGCTGCGCGCCGCCTATCGGCTTGGACCCGGGCTGGAATTCCCGGGTTCGACCGCCACCGAATAAAACCCCCAAGGAAGCGGGATGAACCTGTTGCGCCCCACCATCGTCGTCCTGCTGTGCGCACTGGCCGGCGCCTGTGCCTCGGTGCCGTCCGCGCCGCCGCCCGCCCCGCAGGCGGCCAGCGCCACCGAGCCCGTTGCGGCGCCCCTGGCCGTGGAAGCCACGGCGCCTGCCGATGGCATGGCCGCCGATCCGGCGACGACGACGCCGGATTCCATCGACCCGGAAACGCCCGCGGCCGATCCGGTCCAGGCCCAGGCCGCGGCCGAAGACGACTACGCGGCGATCTATGGCCAGGACGAATACAACCCGGTCGCCGACCCCACCCTGCCGCCCGGGGTGCAGATGCCGGTTTCCTACGACCCGTGGGAAAAGCTCAACCGCCAGACCCACCGCTTCAACAACGCCGTGGACCGGACCATCGCCCGGCCGCTGGCCAGGGCCTACGTCAAGGTGGTGCCGCGACCGGTGCGGCTGGGGGTCGGCAACTTCTTCAGCAACCTGGGCGAGCCGATCACTGCGCTCAACAGCCTGCTGCAGGGCAAGCCCAAGCAGGCGGGCCAGTCCCTGGGCCGCTTCCTGCTGAACTCGACCCTGGGCATCGGCGGCATCTTCGACCCGGCCAGCGACGCCAACCTGCCACGCAAGAACGAGGATTTCGGCCAGACCCTCGGCGTCTGGGGCTGGAAGCGTTCGCGCTACGTGGAACTGCCGCTGTTCGGCCCGCGCACCATCCGCGACGTGTTCGGCCTGGTCGGCGACGCGCCGTTGTCGCCGATCCGCCAGGTCGAGAACGACAAGACCCGCTTCTTCCTCCAGGGCGTGCAACTGGTCGACGTGCGCGCGCAGCTGCTCTCGATCGACGCCCTGCGCGAGGGCGCGGTGGACGAGTACGCGCTGTTCCGCGATTCGTGGCTGCAGCGCCGCAACTACCAGATCAGCGAAGACGGCAAGCGCTCCAGGGACAAGGAGCTGCCCGACTACCTGCTGGAAGAGGAAGAGAACCCGACCGTGCCGATGGACGCGATGCCGGTGATCGTGCCGACGCCGGGCGGCGGCTGATTCAAGCTGCGTCATCCCGGCGACAGCCGGGACCCCCTGGACGCCGCGATACAAATTCCATAATCACTGAAAGCCGGCTCCCGGCTTCCGCCGGGATGACGCTCTGGCGGGATTCACTCCTGCACGTCGTCCTCGGCGGCGCTTCCCGGCAATCCCTGCACGCCCTCTTCGGGCATCGATTCCACCTCGCGCAGCCTGCGCTCGATCGCGCGGGTGCGCACCCCGGTCTTCTCGATCTGGGTGCTGGCCTGGTCCAGCTTGCTCTTCACCGAGTCGAGCACGTCGCCGAACTTGGAGAACTCGGTCTTGACCGCGCCCAGGGTCTTCCACACTTCGCTGGAACGCTTCTCGATGGCCAGGGTGCGGAAGCCCATGTGGAAGCTGGTCATCAGCGCCAGCAGGGTGGTCGGACCGGCCACGGCGATGCGCAGGTCGCGCTGCAGCGCGTCGACCAGGCCGGGCCGGCGCAGCACTTCGGCATACAGGCCTTCGGTGGGCAGGAACAGGATCGCGAATTCGGTGGTGTGCGGCGGCGACACGTACTTGTCGCGGATCCGCGTGGCTTCCTGGCGCACGCGGCGCTCCAGCGCATCGCCGGAACTGCGCGCGGCATCCACGTCGGCGCGTTCCTGCGCGTCTAGCAGGCGTTCGTAGTCCTCGCGCGGGAACTTGGCGTCGATCGGCAGCCAGACCACCGAGTCGGCCGAGGAGCCGGGGAAGCGCACGGCGAATTCCACCCGCTCGTTGCTGCCGGGCACGGTGGCCACGTTGGCCGAATACTGGTCCGGCGCGAACACCTGCTCCAGCAGCCCGGCCAGCTGCACTTCGCCGAACACGCCGCGCGACTTGACGTTGTTGAGTACGCGCTGCAGTCCGCCGACATCGGCGGCCAGCTTGTTCATGTCACCCAGGCCCTGGTGCACCTGCGCCAGCATGGCGGTGACGTTGCCGAAGCTCTCGGTCAGGCGCGTTTCCAGGGTGGCGTGGAGTTTCTCGTCGACCGTCTGGCGCATCTGTTCCAGCTTGGCGGTGTTGTCGGCCTGCAATTCGCGCAGCCGGGTCTCCAGGGTGACCCGCAGTTCGGTGATGCGCTGCTCGTTGCGCTGGGTCAGTTCGGCCAGGCGCTGGCCGAGCATCTCGGCGAAACGCTGCTGCGATTCGCTGGTTTCCAGCCGCCCCTTGCGCGCGTCCTCGCCCAGCGCCTCGCGTAGCAGGTCCAGGCGCTGGTCGGTGCGGGTGGACAGGTCGGCGAGGTTGCGGCCGAAGCCCTCGATCCGGGTTTCCTGCTGCCGGGACAGGCTGTCCAGCTGTTCGCGCAGCTCGCCGCGGCCGCTGCGCTGCTCCTCGCGCAGGGCCGATTCGATGCGCTGCTCGGGGCGGCGCAGCAGCAGCACGACCAGCAGGACGACGATGGCCACGGCCAGGACGAGGAGGGCAAGCAGCAGGGTGTTGGTTTCCATGGGGACAGTGTAGCGGGGGTGGTCTCAGGGGTTGAGCCAGCAAGGTTTGGGGATATCAGGAATGCCAAGGCATTGCGCAAACCTTGGCTCTGGCGGACATTACTGGCGCCAGTTCGCGAAGCCACGCGTGCAGACTCTTTTCGGTATCGCCCGTAGGCGGCGTTGGCCCCATCAACCTGACATGCACGGAGCCGGATGAGGGCGCTGGGCTGGTGAAGCCAACCCAGCCTACGGCCCTGGCAATTTTCTCAAGCCGAAGCCGCTTCATACCCAGGCTTGGTCCAAACGCAAGTTGCCACGGAGGGTTCCATGCGTCTTTTGACAGCCGGCCTGCTTCTGTTTGCCACGAGTTCTGCGGCAGCCAGCAGCACAATGTGCATGTTTGATCCATCGCCGGCCGCTCCCGTGCCGACACTTGAGTTCCTGGGGTACGAGCGAATCGGGCCGGTACTGGTTCACGGTGCAGGAGGACCACGCAGCCTTCCCGCTGGATCGTGGAAAGTGCTTGCCTTCGATGAGCGCTCGCATCAGATTGATTTCGTGTACACCAACCCGGGCAATCCGTCCCTGCCTCCCAGCCTCACCCTGAAGGGACAGGGTCGGCACACGCGGCTGGTGGTCCGAGGGCAGACCTATACGGGAGAGTTCCGGTGCGGCTTCTGGTAGATCTCGCAGCCCGCATAGGGTGGGCCCCGGCCCACCGCCCCTACCAGAGGCATTGCCACCGGCAGCCGGGCAACGGTGGGTCCGGGCCCACCCTATGAAATCCGGATGAAAACCATGGGCGAACAGAATCCTCCTTCGGAATACCTGGTCCTCTCCCGCGGCAAGTGGGACGCAAACGCTTCGCCCGAGCAGATCCAGGCGGCGATCGACGATTTCTATGATTGGCTGGAGCAGATGGTGGAGGCGGGCAGGATGAAACGCGGCCAGCGCCTTGCGACCAGTGGCGCCATGGTATCCAGGAGCGGCGTGGTGACCGACGGCCCGTTTGGCGAAGCCAAGGAAGTGGTCGGTGGCTACTGGCTGATCCTCGCCCACAGCCTGGAGGAAGCGGCCGCCATCGCCGCGCAGAACCCGTGCATGCAACGCGGGCTGTTCTACGAGATCCGGCCGATCGATCCGGTGCGGGCCAGCGCCTACGCGGTGACCAACGAGACGCCTGCGTCGTGAACCGGTCCTCCGAGAAGGCTGTTCGGACGGCAGACGGACGCCTGGCTGCAGCCGCCCTTCTTCTGCGACTACGGCAGCAATATCCAACTCGGCCACAAGGTCTTCTTCAACTTCAATTGCGTGGTGCTCGACGTGGCCCCGGTGAGCATCGGCAACCACACCCTGTTCGGTCCCTCAGTGCAGATCTACACCGCCACCCATCCGCTCGATGCCGGCGAGCGCCGCCGGGGACTGGAGGCGGGCAAGCCGATCAGCGTCGGCGACGATGTCTGGGTCGGAGGCGGCGCCATCCTCTGCCCCGGCGTGACCATCGGCGACCGTTCGGTGATCGGCGCCGGCAGCGTGGTGACCCGGTCGATACCGGCCGATGTATTCGCGGCGGGCAACCCGTGCCGGGTCATCCGCGCGCTGGACGACGAGGCTGGATTGCCACCCGGCGCGTCGACACCGACGGCTCCGTAGGGCAGCCGCGCTGTCCGTCGCCGGGAGCGCCCGGCATACTGCCCGCCTTCGCGCCGGCGCAGCGATCCGCAAGCACCGGCGCCACCTTCCTGGAATCGACTGCATGATCGAGATCGTCAGTGCGACGCGGCTGCCGGAAGCGGACTTCTGGACCAGGTCCGCGCTGGGCAATTCGCTGCGGCGCCTGGGCCATGACCGGCGCCTGGTGCCGCGGGTGGCCTTCGAAAACCGCCGCGGCCTGGCCGAGGTCTACAACGCGCGCCTGCTGGCCGCCGACAGCGCCGAGTGGCTGGTGTTCGTGCATGACGACGTGTGGCTGGACGACGCCTTCCTGGCCGACCGGATCCTCGACGGACTGCAGCGCTTCGACGTGATCGGCGTGGCCGGCAACCGCCGCCGCCTGGCCGGGCAGACGGCCTGGGCTTTCGTCGACGACCGCTTCAGCTGGGACCAGCGCGTGAACCTGTCCGGCTGCGTCGGCCATGGCAAGCATCCGTTCGGCGCCCTGTCGTGGTTCGGACCCTCGCCGGCCGAGTGCGAGCTGCTCGACGGCGTGCTGCTGGCCTCGCGCAAGTCGGCCCTGGCCGCGGCGTCGGTTTGTTTCGATCCGCGTTTCGATTTCCACTTCTACGACGTGGACTTCTGCCGCAGCGCCCGCGCCGCCGGCCTGCGCCTGGGCACCTGGCCGATCGCGATCACCCATGAAAGCGGCGGCGCCTTCGGTACCGCGCAATGGAACGCAAAGCGCCAGGAGTACCTGGAGAAGTGGCGCGACTGACAAGGTTCGGCGGCCAGCGCCGGAACCGCGAACGCCACGCGGCCGGTCGTATCGGGACGTCGATGCGAACCGGTCCAGGACCCTATTCGCCGCAGCGCACATCGCATCGACGCGGCCGATGGCTCACTATGTGCCTCGGTTTCCATACGCACCACAGGGGCATCCATGCAGACTTGGCTCAGGCGCAAATCGATCGACCGGGTGACCGTGCACGAGGAAGGCCGGCGCCTGTTGCCGACCCTGGGCTGGCCGCACCTGATCGCGCTTGGCATCGGCGCCATCGTCGGCACCGGCATCTACACCCTGATCGGGGTCGGCGCCAACCTGGCCGGGCCGGCGGTGCTGCTGTCCTTCGCCATCGCCGGCATCGTCTGCGCCTGCGCCGC
>SEHC01000211.1 GCA_004173415.1 Lysobacteraceae bacterium | reverse complement strand
GTGCTCGAGCGCACCCAGCGCACCCTGGCCACGATGGAAAACCTGGCCCGCCACCGCGGCCATTTCTACAACTGGTACGACACCGAAACCCTGCAGCCGTTGCCGCCGCATTACGTGTCGACGGTCGACAGCGGCAACCTGGCCGGGCACCTGCTGACCCTGCGCCAGGGACTGCTGGCGCTGCCGGACCAGCCGGTGCTGGCGCCGGCGACCCTGAAAGGCCTGGCCGATACGCTGGGAGTGCTGGAAGAAGTCCAGCGCGGGTCCGTGACCGGTGCCGAAACGCAGGCCCAGGCGCAGGCGCAGGTGCAGGCCTTCGCCGCCGCGCTGGAAGAGGCCCGGCTCGCGCCACTGCCGTCGCTGGCGCAGGCCGCGCAGGTCATCGCGCGGCTGCGGGCGCTGGCCGCGGAGATCCTCGCGGCGTGGCCTGCGCCGCAAGCGGAGGGCGAACCCGGGCCGCACTGGCCGGGCCTGCTCGTGTCGGCCTGCCAGGCGGCGCATGCGGAGCTGCAATGGTTCACCGGTTCCGATCCGGCGGCCACCGACCTCGAGGGCCGGGCGCAGGAGCGTGCCGTCGGGCGCCTGCCGACCCTGCGCGAACTGCGACTGGACGCGCGCGACCCGCAGGTGCGGGCCCGGGCGCTGGCGCGGATCCAGGACCTGGAACGGTTGGCGCACGTGGCCGGCCAGTTCTCGCTGATGGAATACGAGTTCCTCTACGACCGCAGCCGCCACCTGCTGTCGATCGGCTACAACGTCGACGAACGCCGCCTGGACCCCGGCTTCTACGACCTGCTCGCCTCCGAGGCGCGGCTGTGCAGCTTCGTGGCCATCGCCCAGGGCCAGCTGCCGCAGGAGACCTGGTTCGCGCTGGGCCGCTTGCTGACCGACGTGGACGGCGACGCGATGCTGCTGTCCTGGAGCGGCTCGATGTTCGAATACCTGATGCCGCAGCTGGTGATGCCCAGCTATCCGGACACCCTGCTGGACCAGACCGCGCACCACGCGTGCCCTGGGGGGTGTCCGAATCGGGCTACAACCTGGTCGATGCGCGCATGAACTACCAGTACCGCGCTTTCGGCGTTCCCGGAACCGGGCTCAAGCGGGGACTCGGCCAGGACCTGGTGGTCGCGCCCTATGCCACGATGATGGCGCTGATGGTTGCGCCGGAGGCGGCCTGCCAGAACCTGCAGCGCATGCAGGCGCTGGGCTTCGACGGCGCCTACGGCTTCTATGAGGCCATCGACTACACCCCGGCGCGGATCCCGCGTGGCCAGGACCACGCGGTGATCCGCTCGTTCATGGCCCACCACCAGGGCATGGGCTTCCTGGCCATGGACTACCTGCTGCACGACCAGCCCATGCAGAAGCGGTTCCTCGCCGATGCCGAGTTCCAGGCCACCGTGCTGCTGTTGCAGGAACGCATCCCGCGCACCGGCGTATTCCACCCGCACGAGACCGAGGCCAGCGCGCCGCGGGTGGCGCCGGCGGCGTCGGAAACCCAGCTGCGCGTGTTCCGCAGCCCCGACCAGACCCGGCCGGCGGTGCAGATGCTGTCCAACGGCCGCTACCACGGCCTGCTGACCAGCGCCGGCGGCGGCTACAGCCGCCTGCGCGACATGGCGGTGACGCGCTGGCGCGAGGACGGCACCCGCGACCACTGGGGCAGCTTCTGCTACCTGCGCGATGTGTACAGCGGCGACTACTGGTCGGCGGCCTTCCAGCCGACCTGCGTCAAGGTGGACCAGTACGAGGCGATCTTCTCCGACGCCAAGGCCGAGTTCCGCGGGCGCCGGCGCGACTACGACTCGCACCTGGAGATCGCAATCTCGGCCGAGGACGACATCGAGTTGCGGCGGCTGACCCTGTCCAACCGCTCGCGCCGCACGCGGACCATCGAGGTGACCACCTATGCCGAGGTGGTGCTGGCGCCGTCGATCGCCGACGAGATGCACCCGGCCTTCAGCAACCTGTTCGTGCAGACCGAGATCGTGCGCGCCAAGCAGGCGCTGCTGTGCACGCGGCGGCCGCGTTCGCACGACGAGATCCCGCCGTGGATGCTGCACCTGGTGGCCGTGCACGATGCCGACATCAGCGAGATCTCCTACGAGACCGACCGCTCGCGCTTCCTCGGCCGCGGCAACACGCCGCGCAACCCGCAGGCGCTGTCGACCCCGGCGCTGTCGGATTCGGAAGGCTCGGTGCTCGATCCGATCGTCGCCATCCGTTGCCGGATCACCCTGGCCCCGGACCAGACCGCCACCATCGACATGGTCACCGGGGTCGGCGCCGACCGCGAGGCCTGCGCGGCGCTGCTGGACAAGTACCGCGACCGGCGCCTGGCCGACCGCGTGCTCGACCTGGCCTGGACCCACAGCCAGGTGGTGCGCCGGCAGATCAACGCCTCGCAGGCCGATGCCCAGCTGTACGAGCAGCTGGCCGGGCTGATGGTCTATGCGCATCCGTTCCTGCGCGCCGATCCGGCCCTGCTGCGGCAGAACCGGCGCGGCCAGCCGGGCCTCTGGGGCCATGCGATTTCCGGCGACCTGCCGATCGTGCTGGTGCAGATCGCCGACCCGGCCAACATCGAGCTCGTCCGGCAGATGGTCCAGGCCCACGCCTACTGGCGGCTGAAGGGACTCAACGTGGACCTGGTGATCTGGAACGAGGACCAGGCCGGCTACCGGCAGCAGTTGCAGGAACAGATCCTCGGCCTGGTCTCGGCCGGGCCGGAAGGCAACGTGCTGGACCGCCCCGGCGGCATCTTCGTGCGCCCGGCCCAGCAGATCTCGCAGGAGGACCGGGTCCTGCTGCAGACCGTGGCCCGGGTCGTCATCAGCGACCAGCGCGGCACCCTGGCCGCTCAGGTCGGCCGCCACGTGCCGCCCGAACGCAGCATGCCGCTGCTGTTCGCCGACGGCGCGCCGCCCTTGCCCGCGGCCGACGCCGGAACGGGCGGCAACGGCCTGCCGCCTCCAGCCGCCACGCAAGCCGATCCCGAGTTCCGCGATCCCTGGCCCTTCGAGGCGGTCGCCGAGGCGTTCCAGTTCGACAACGGCACCGGCGCGTTCTCCGCCGATGGCCGCGAGTACGTCATCACCCTGCGCGAGGGCGAGCCGACCCCGGCGCCGTGGTCCAACGTGATGGCCAACGCCAAGCTGGGCACGGTGGTCAGCGAAAGCGCGCCGGGCTACACCTGGTTCGAGAACGCGCACGAGTTCCGGCTCACGCCCTGGCACAACGACCCGGTCTCCGATACCGGCGGCGAGGCGCTGTACCTGCGCGACGAGGAGACCGGCCGCAGCTGGTCGCCAATGCCGCTGCCGCGCCGCGGCCGTGGCGCCTACCGGACCCGCCACGGCTTCGGCTACAGCGTCTACGAGCATCTCGAGGACGGCATCGCCAGCGAACTGTGGGTCTACGTCGGCCTGGAGGAAGCGGTGAAGTTCTCGGTGCTGCGGCTGCGCAACCTGTCCGCGCGGCCGCGCCGGCTCAGCGCCATCGGCTATGTCGAATGGGTACTGGGCGACATCCGCGCCAGGTCGCAGATGCACGTGGTCAGCGAACTGGACCCGGGCAGCGGCGTGCTGACCGCGCGCAACCCGTACAACACCGAGTTCGAGGGCCGCGTCGCGTTCTTCGACGCCGATGGCGCCGGGCGCTCGTTCACCGCCGACCGCGGCGAGTTCCTCGGCCGCAACGGCAGCCTCGCCGATCCGTCCGCCCTGTCGCGCGAGAAGCTCTCGGGCAGGCTCGGCGTGGGCCTGGACCCGTGCGCGGCGATCCAGGTGCCGCTGGAGCTGGCGCCGGACCAGGACCATGAGGTCGTGTTCCGGCTGGGCGTGGGCCAGAGCCATCGCGCCGCGATCGAGCTGGCCCAGCGGACCCGGGGCAGCAGTGCAGCACACGATGCGCTGGACAACGTGCGCATCCATTGGCTGGACACGCTCAACGCGGTGCGGGTCAAGACCCCCGACCCGGCCGTGGACGCGCTGGCCAATGGCTGGCTGCTGTACCAGACCCTGGCCTGCCGCTATATCGCCCGCAGCGGATATTACCAGTCCGGCGGCGCCTTCGGCTTCCGCGACCAGCTGCAGGACGTGATGGCCACGATCCACGCCCGGCCGGCGCTGACCCGCGAGCACCTGCTGCTCAGCGCCGCCCACCAGTTCCCGCAGGGCGACGTGCTGCACTGGTGGCATCCGCCGCAGGGCCGCGGCGTGCGCACGCGCTGTTCGGACGACTACCTGTGGCTGCCGCTGGCCACCTGCCGCTACCTGCAGGTGACCGGCGATCACTCGCTGCTGGAAGAGCCGGTGCGTTTCATCGAAGGACGCCTGGTCAATGCCGACGAGGAGTCCTATTACGACCTGCCGGTACCGTCGGGCATCCAGCAGTCGTTCTACGAACACTGCGTGCTGGCGTTGAAGCGCGGCGCCGAGCTGATCGGCGAGCGCGGCCTGCCGCTGATCGGCACCGGCGACTGGAACGATGGCATGAACCGGGTCGGCGAAGCCGGGCGCGGCGAAAGCGTGTGGCTGGGCTTCTTCCTGCACGAGGCCCTGCAACGCTTCGGCGAAGTGGCGCGGGCCCGTGGCGACGAGGCGATCGCCGGCTTCTGCACCCAGACGGCCGCGCGCCTGCAATCGAACCTGGAAACACATGCCTGGGATGGCGAGTGGTACCGCCGGGCCTGGTTCGACGACGGCACTCCGCTGGGTTCCACCCAGAGCGATGAATGCCGCATCGACTCGATCTCGCAAAGCTGGTCGGTGCTGTCCGGGGTGGCCGGGCCGGGCCGCGCGCGCCAGGCGATGGCCTCGCTGGACCGTTACCTGGTCAAGCGCGAGGCGGGGCTGATCCAGTTGCTGGATCCGCCGTTCGACAAGACCCTGCACGACCCGGGCTACATCCGCGGCTACGTGCCGGGGGTGCGCGAGAACGGCGGCCAGTACACCCACGCGGCGGTGTGGGCGGCGATGGCCTTCGCCCGTCTGGGCGACCGCGACAAGGCCTGGGAGCTGGCCGGGATGATCAACCCGGTCAACCATGCGCTGGACCCCGGGGAAGCGGCTGTCTCTGCAGTACCGGCACGGCGAAAGCATGTACCTGATCGACATCGTCCAGGTCGACGGCGGCGAGCCCGGCATGCGCGTGGACGGCTATGAACAATCGGGTTTCGGCTTCACCCTGGTCGACGACGGCGCCGTCCACCACGTCGAGGCGACATGGCCGCGCCCGGCCTGAGCCGCGCGCAAGTGGACGCCGAGCTGGAGCACCTGGCGCGGATGCTGCCGCCGTGGCGCGAGAAGCTGCGCCACGAAGCGCAGTTCTGGCCGCAGTTCCAGGCCTTGTCCGACCAGATCCTGGAACGCGCCGGACCCGCCGACCGCGACTACGTGCGCGATCGCCTGGCGGCGATGCTGGCCGAGCAGGGGCTGCAGCCGCCCGGCTGAAGGCGGGGCCTGGTGGCGCCCGGCGCCGAAACCACGCAACGCCAGTGCCGGACTAGACCGTGCCGCGGTTGCGGCCCTGCCAGTTGCGGTACCAGGCGCGGACCGCGGCCATGTCCGCTTCCTCGTCGCCGGTTGGATGGAACACCTCGCCGATGCCGATGGTCTTGTCGGGATAGTGGAAATAGGCCATCACGATCGGCACGTCGGCGCGGCGCGCGATCTTCAGGAAGCCGCTCTTCCATCTTTCCACGCGCTTGCGGGTGCCTTCCGGGGTCAGGGTGAACCAGATCCGGTCATTGGCCCGGATCACCGCCACCGCCTGCTCCACCGTGCCCTGCGGCGAGCTGCGGTCGACCGGCACCGCGCCCAGGCGCCGCAGCAGCGGACCCAGCGGCCACCAGAACAGTTGCGCTTTGCCCAGCACGCAGACCTTCAGGCCCATCGCGATCTTGGCCGCCATGCCCCACAGGCCGTCCCAGTTGGAGGAATGCGGGGCCACGATCAGCACCGCCCTGGGCAGGTCGGGGATGTTGCCGACCACCCGCCAGCCACCCAGCCGCAACACGCTGCGCCCCAGCCAGCGAGTGAAGCGGTTGGGCTTGACCTGCGGCAGGTTCGGCGGGATCACCGGGATCACGGATTGGGTCTTGTCCAACACTTTCATTCCCATTGGCCGGGCGAACGGCCGCGCTTGATCTGGGCGCGCCCGCGCTTGGCATCGAGGCGACGCAACTTGGAACCGTGGGTGGGCTTGGTGGCGACACGCTTCTTCGGCGCCTGCAACCCGGCTTCGATGAACGCGGCCAGGCGCTCGCGCGCGTCCTGGCGGTTGCGGTCCTGGGTGCGGAAGCGCTGCGCATCGATCACCAGCACGCCCTCGTCGGTGATCCGCCGGTCGCGCCGGGCCAGCAGGCGCGCGCGCACCGGTTCGGGCAGCGACGGCGAGCCGGCCAGGTCGAAGCGCAGTTCCACCGCGGTCGACACCTTGTTCACGTTCTGCCCGCCGGCGCCGCTGGCGCGCACGAAGCGCTCGACCAGTTCGGCCTCGGGTATCGCCAGAGTCGGCGTGATTTCGAGTGCGTCGCTCCCCATCGGCCAATTGTAGGGCGATGCGCCGCCACTGGCATCCGCCGGATCCGCGAGGCCGGCGCTTAACCGCTGTTTTACTTCCCGATCGGCACTATGCGGCCTCGTCGCAGCCCACCGGACACGCCCCGAATGCACTCTTCCAGAACGCTTCCCCGCCTGTTCGCCGCCGCCTGCCTGGCCCTGGCCAGCGCCACGGCGCTGGCCGCGCCGCCGAGCGATGCCGAGATCGATCGCCTGCTCAAGGCCTCGCGCGCCCAGAGCATGCTCGGCGCGATCCTGCCGCAGATGGAGGAGATGCAGCGCCAGCAGTTCGCCCAGATCACCGCCGGCAAGGAGCTCGACGCCAAGCAGCGCGCCGAGGTCGAGCGGATCCAGGCGCGGACCAGCGAGATCGTGCGCAAGACCCTGGCCTGGGAGGAAATGCACCCGGTCTACGTGCAGGTCTACAAGCAGACCTTCAGCAGCGACGACGTCAAGGCCATGGCCAAGTTCTACGAGAGCCGGGCCGGGCAGAACCTGCTGGACAAGACCCCGCTGCTGATGCAGAACCTGATGGGGGCTATCCAGCAGAAGATGATCCCGATGATGGAAGCCCTGCAGGCCGAACTGAAGGACGTCTCGGCCCAGGAGGCGCCGCCGGAAACGCCGAAGACCCCGGCCCGCAGGAAGCGCAAGTAGGCCCGCGGGCCCGGCTCGCTAGGCGGCCAGCGCCGCGCGCGGCGGCAGGCTCCAGTCGATCGGCGCCCTGCCCTGGCGCGACAGGAACTGGTTGGCCGCCGAGAAATGGCCGCAGCCGATGAAGCCGCGGTGCGCCGACAGCGGCGAGGGATGCGGCGCGCGCAGCACCCGGTGCCGGCGCGGGTCGATGATGCTGCCCTTCTTCTGCGCGTAGGCGCCCCACAGCAGGAACACCAGGTCCTCGCCCTGGCTGGCCAGGGTCTCGATCACGTGGTCGGTGAAACCCTC
>SEHC01000210.1 GCA_004173415.1 Lysobacteraceae bacterium | reverse complement strand
ACGGCCACGATCACCGGCACGGCGATGGCCAGGATCTTCAGCACGATCCACAGCACCACGCCGATATTGCCCAGGCCCAGGAACCAGTCCCGCAGCGGGTCGATGGCGTTGAGGAGCAATTCGTTCATGCGGCCACCACCGTCACCCGTCCGGCGCCCAGCGGCGCGGTCGCGCCATGGCCGCTTTCGATCCAGGCACTACCCTGGGCCACGCGCTTGTCCACGAACACCGGCAGGGTCGCGGTGCCGTCCGGCGCGCCGACCTTGGCGACCTGCCCCTGGACCAGGCCAGCGGCCTGTGCATCGGCCGGATTCAGGGTGATTCGCGGCGAGGCATTGAGCGGATGCTCCTGCAGGGCCTGGGCGCGGCGGACCACGCCGTCGGTGCGGTAGATCGCCGCCGATACGGCAAGCTCCAGCCCATTCGACGCCGCCGAAGGCGCGGCGGAACGCGCGATGCTGGGCGGCGCGTCGACCTTGCCGAGCGCGTCCGCACCCGCCAGGTCGGTGAACCCGAATGCCGGCAACTGCAGTTCCCCGCCCAGCGCACGCAGCACCTTCCAGCCCTCGCGCGCCTCGCCCGGCAGCTTGCCTCCGGCCTGGGTGCGCTGCTCGACGCCGTCGAGGTTGGTCAGCACCGCTTCGATCTCCGGCAGGGCGCCGATCGGCAGGATCACGTCGGCCACGTTGCGCGTGGACTTGCAGGCGAAATGGCTGAAGGCCACGACCTTGGCCGCCTTCAATGCCTTCTGCGCGGCCGCGCCTTCGGCGAAATCCAGGCCCGGCTCGATGCCGTAGATCAGGTAGGCGGCGCGCGGCTCGGCGAACATGCCGGCCACGTCGCGCCTGGACGGCAGCACGCCATTGCGGGCCAGGCCCACCGCGTTGGCACCCTGCGGAATGCGGCACAGCGCCGCGCCGGTGGCAGCGGCGAACGCCGCGGCGGCGGCGCGGATCGACGCGGCCTGCGGATGGTTCTCGGCCAGCGCGCCAACCAGCAGGACCGGACGCGAAGCGGCCTTCACCGCCTCCACCAGGCCCGGGTCCTGCAGCGCGTCGGCGAACTTCGACGGAGCGACGATCTGCTTGCCGGCCAAGGCGAAGGCGAAGTCGAAATCGACCGGGTTGACCGCGTAGACCCTGCCGTTGCGATGGGTATTGGCCTTGCGGATGCGCTGGTGCAGCAACGGCAGTTCGTGGCGGATGTTGGTGCCCAGCAGGACGATGACATCGGCCTGCTCGATCTCGGCCAACGGCATGGCGAAAGGCTCGGCCACCGCACCATCGGAGAAGTCGCGGTTGAAGATGCGATGGTCCAGGTTACCGCTGCCCAGGCTGTCGGCCAGGCGGGCCAGCAGGCTGCCCTCGTCGTTGGACGTGGCCGGGTGCGCCAGCACGCCCAGCTCGTCGCCCTGATGCGTGCGCAGGATCGCCGCGGCCGCCGCCAGGCCCTCGGCCCACGACACTTCACGCCATTCCTCGCCGAACTTCTGCAGCGGCTTGACCGCGCGGTCCTCGGCGTACAGGCCCTGGTGCGAATAGCGGTCGCGATCAGAAAGCCAGCACTCGTTCACCGACTCGTTGTCGCGCGGCACGCTGCGCAGCACTTCGCCCCGGCGCACGTGCAGGAACAGGTTGGAACCCATCGCATCGTGGTAGCCGATCGATTCGCGCGCCATCAGCTCCCATGGACGGGCGCGGAACTGGAACACCTTGTTGGTCAGGGCGCCGACCGGGCAGACGTCGACGACGTTGCCGGAAAGCTCGGTGGTCAGCGGCTTGCCATCGTAGGTGCCGATCTGCAGGTTCTCGCCGCGGTACATGCCGCCCAGCTCGTAGGTGCCGGCGATATCCGCGGTGAAGCGCACGCAGCGGGTGCACTGGATGCAGCGGGTCATCTCGGTGGCGACCAGCGGGCCGAGGTCCTCGTCCGGGACCACGCGCTTGCGTTCCTGGAAGCGGCTGACCGAGCGGCCATAGCCCAGCGACAGGTCCTGCAGCTCGCATTCGCCGCCCTGGTCGCAGATCGGGCAGTCCAGCGGGTGGTTGATCAGCAGGAATTCCATCACGTTGCGCTGCGACTTCAATGCCTTCTCGCTGCGCGTCGCGATCTTCATGCCGTCCATGACCGGCGTGGCGCAGGCAGGCGCGGGCTTGGGCATCTTCTCCACTTCCACCAGGCACATGCGGCAGTTGGCGGCGATGGCCAGCTTGTCGTGGTAGCAGAAGCGCGGGATCGGGATGCCGGCCTTGTCGGCGGCCTGGATGATCATCGAGCCCTTGGGCGCGGCCAGTTCCATGCCGTCGATGAAGACGGTGACGTGGTCGGGCGCAAGGTTCGGATTGACCGGTTGGGCGCTCATGCGGCGCGCTCCTGGACGGGGGCGGCCGGCTTCTCGTCGACGATCGAACGACCATTGAGGATGAAGTACTCGAACTCGTGCCAGTAGTGGCGCAGGAAGCCCTGCACCGGCCACGCCGCCGCTTCGCCGAAGGCGCAGATGGTGTGGCCTTCGATCTGGCCCGCGGAGGCCTTCAGGGTGTTCAGGTCCTCGAGCGTTGCCTTGCCCTCGACCACCCGCGTGATCATGCGGTACATCCAGCCGGTGCCTTCGCGGCACGGCGTGCACTGGCCGCAGGATTCGGCGTAGTAGAAGCGCGCGATGCGCTGGCAGGCGCGGACCATGCAGGTGGTCTCGTCCATGACGATCACCGCCCCGGAACCCAGGCCGGAGCCCGCCTTCTGGATGCTGTCGTAATCCATGGTCAGGCCCATCATGGTCTCGCCCGGCAACACCGGCATCGACGAGCCGCCGGGGATCACTGCCTTGAGCTTGTGCCCGTTGCGGATGCCGCCGGCCATTTCCAGCAGTTCCGGGAACGGCGTGCCCAGGCGGATCTCATAGTTGCCCGGGCGCGCGACATGGCCGGAGACCGAGAAGATCTTCGGACCGCCGTTGTTCGGCTTGCCCAGGTTGAGGAACCACTCGGCGCCGTTGCGGATGATCGCCGGCACCGAGGCATAGGTTTCGGTGTTGTTGATCGTGGTCGGCTTGCCGTACAGGCCGAAGTTGGCCGGGAACGGCGGCTTGAACCGCGGCTGGCCCTTCTTGCCTTCCAGCGACTCCATCAGCGCGGTTTCTTCGCCGCAGATGTAGGCGCCCGCGCCGAGCGCGTTGTACAGGTCGATGTCGATCCCCGAGCCGAGCACGTTCTTGCCCAGCCAGCCGTGCTTGTAGGCTTCGGCGGTGGCTTCTTCCAGGTGCTCGAAGGGCTCGTGGTGGAACTCGCCGCGCAGGTAGTTGTAGGCGGCCGTGGAACCGGTTGCATAGCAGGCGATGGCCATGCCCTCGATCACCGCATGCGGGTTGTAGCGCAGGATGTCGCGGTCCTTGGCGGTGCCCGGCTCGGATTCGTCGGAGTTGCAGAGGATGTACTTCTGCATGTCTCCCTTGGGCATGAAGCTCCACTTCAGGCCGGTCGGGAAGCCCGCGCCGCCGCGGCCGCGCAGGCCCGACTGCTTGACCATCTCGACCACGTCGGCCGGCGCGATCTTCTCTTCGATGATCCTGCGCAGCGCGCTGTAGCCGCCGGTCTTCAGGTAGTTCTCGTAGGACCACGGCTTGTCGAAGTGCAGCGTGGTGTAGACCACCTGGTGCTCTTTCGGTGCGGGTCCGACCGGGCCGTAGCCCTCGGAGGCGTGTGGAGCGTGCTCGTGTGGTGCGTGTGCCATGCGCTT
The DNA here is from genome assembly GCA_004173415.1 of Lysobacteraceae bacterium. Taxonomy (GTDB): domain Bacteria; phylum Pseudomonadota; class Gammaproteobacteria; order Xanthomonadales; family Xanthomonadaceae; genus Pseudoxanthomonas_A. The sequence continues at coordinate 669 of SEHC01000210.1, read as the reverse complement.
ATTCCAACCCGTCCAGCAGTTCGTCCACCTTCGCGGGCGTGAGCTTCTCGTGGTAGTGGCCGTTGATCACGACCACCGGCGCGCCGCAGCAGGCGGCGACGCATTCTTCCTCGCGCTTCAGGTAGACGCGGCCGTCGGCGGTCGACTCGCCCAGCTTGCAGCCGAGCTTCTTCTCCGCATGCGCGACCAGGTCCTCGGCACCGTTGAGCCAGCAACTGATGTTGGTGCAGAAGGCGACGTTGTTGCGGCCCACCTTGCTGGTCTCGAACATCGAATAGAAGCTGGCCACTTCGTAGGCCCACACCGGCGGCAGCTCCAGGTACTTGGCCACGGCGACGATCAGTTCGTCGCTGAGCCAGCCCTGGTTCTGCTCCTGCGCGGCATGCAGGCCCTGCAGCACGGCCGAGCGCTTGCGGTCGGGCGGGAACTTGCCCAGCCAGTGGTCGATGTGCGCGCGCGTCGCATCGGTCAGCGCAACCAGCGGATCGACGTCGCGAGCCGCTTCGAAATTACCCGTGGCCCTCATCGGTCCACCTCACCAAAGACAAGATCATAGGTGCCGATCATGGCCACGACGTCCGGCAGCATGTGCCCGCTGACGACGTGGTCCATCGACGAAAGATGGGCGAAGCCCGGCGCACGCAGGTGCACGCGGAACGGCTTGTTGGC
>SEHC01000650.1 GCA_004173415.1 Lysobacteraceae bacterium | reverse complement strand
GGCCGCTCGATCTTCGCCAACAGCTGCGCGACCTGCCATGGCTCCTCGGCCAAGGGCGCGATCGGCTACCCCAACCTGTCCGACGACATCTGGCACTGGGGCGGCGACCCGGAGCGGGTCCTGCAGACCGTGCTCGACGGCCGCGACGGGATCATGCCCGAATGGGGCACGGTGCTGGCCAGCATGGGCGGCGAAAATGCGGTTGACTACACCGTGGCCTACGTGCGCGCCCTCGCCACCCCGGAACAGTCGGTGCGCAACAACTACATGGCCGCACAGGGCAAGAAGCTGTACGACGGCGTCTGCGTGGCCTGCCATGGCGTCGACGGCAAGGGCAACCAGGAACTCGGCGCGCCGGACCTGACCGACGCCTACTGGATGTACGGCAGCAGCAAGGAAAGCCTGCGCCAGACCATTTCCCGGGGCCGCCACGGGGTGATGCCGGCGCACCGCGAACTGCTGGGCGAAACCCGTTCGCGACTGGTCGCGGCCTACGTCTGGTCGCTGTCGCAACCTGCCGCGGCCAAGGCCAGCACGACCGGAGCCGCAGCGCCCGCCGCGCCATGACCGACTTCACCACCCGCGAGTTCGACCATGACCTGCGCGACATCACCTTCCCCGGGGTCGAGATCAGCAGGAGCATGGGTTACACGATCGCGTTCTTCATGTTCTGGCTGGCGACCGCTTCGTCGAGTCTGTTCACCTGGTTGCTGCTGCGTCCCTCCAGCCGATTCAACCGGGCCTTGCCACCCGAGTAGACGCAAGTGACCAAGAAAATCGATATCGACCTGCTCGACGGCGGCGATTCCTATTACACCAAGGAGCGCAAGGTCTATCCGCGCGATGTCTCCGGACGCATGGACAGGCTGCGCAAGGCCTCGGTGTTCTGGCTGCTGGGCATGTACTACCTGTTCCCGTGGCTGAACTGGGATGGCCGCCAGGCGGTGCTGTTCGACCTGCCGGCGCGCAAGTTCTACATCTTCGGGCTGACCTTCTGGCCGCAGGATTTCAGCTTCCTGGCCATGCTGCTGGTGATCCTGGCCCTGGTCCTGTTCTTCGTCACCGCCTTGGGCGGGCGCCTGTGGTGCGGCTTCGCCTGCCCGCAGACGGTATGGACCGAGACCTTCCTGTGGATGGAGCGCCTGACCGAAGGCGACCGCACCAAGCGGATGAAGCTCGACGCCGGCCCCTGGAACCGGGAGAAGGTCCTGCGCAAGGGCAGCAAGCACCTGCTGTGGCTGGTCTTCGCGCTGTGGACCGGCTTCACCTTCGTCGGCTTCTTCACCCCGATCACCGGCCTGGGCGCGCGCCTGTGGCCGTTCGCCTGGAATGGCTGGGAAACCTTCTGGGTGCTGTTCTATTCGTTCGCCACCTGGATGTGGGCCGGCATCCTGCGCGAGCAGATGTGCAAGTACATGTGCCCCTACGCGCGATTCCAGAGCGCGATGTTCGACCGCAACACCCTGATCATCGCCTACGACCCGATGCGCGGCGA
>SEHC01000209.1 GCA_004173415.1 Lysobacteraceae bacterium | reverse complement strand
GTGTTCCTGCCGGTCAAGTCGGTGGGCGTGGTCGGCGACGCGCGCGCCTACGAGTGGGTGATCGCGCTGCGCGCGGTGGAGACCATCGATTTCATGACCGCGCACTGGGCGCACCTGCCTTACGACTTCCTCGGTACGGTGTCCAACCGCATCATCAACGAACTGCGCGGGGTTTCCCGCGTTGTGTACGACATCTCCGGCAAGCCGCCGGCGACCATCGAGTGGGAGTGAGCAATATCCTGCAACGGTTGGGCCAATGAGCATCGACGCATCGACTCTGAGCATCGTCCCCGCCCGCGCCGACGACCGCGACGCGCTGGCGGCCCTGCTGGTGGAAACCGTGGCCGGCAACGGCTCGGTGGGCTTCATGCATCCGCTGGGCCTGGACCAGGCACGCGCGTTCTGGGATGACGCGCTGCAGTCGGCGGCCCGTGGCGAGCGCATCATCCTGTGCGCCTGGCGGGACGGACGATTGCTTGGCACCGGCGCGCTGGCCCTGGTCCAGGCGCCCAGCCAGCCGCACCGGGCCGAGTTGACCAAGGTGATGACCGCCGCCGCGGCCCGCGGGATGGGTGTGGGCGCCGCCGTGGTCCGTGCCCTGGAGCGGGCCGCGCGTGAGCATGGCCGTCGCCTGATCACCCTGGATGCATCGCTGGTCGAGGGCGCGACTGCCTTCTATCGTCGCCTGGGTTATCGCGTGGCGGGCGACATTCCCGAGTACGCGTACAAGCCGCTGGGCGGCCTGGGCGCGACGCGGGTGTTCTGGAAGCTGCTGGACGCGCGCGAGCCACGCATGCCATCGCCGGCCGAACCGGCGGCGGAGGAGCGCTTCATGCGCCATGCGCTGGCCCTGGGTGAGCGCGCGGAAAGGGAACACGACGAGATCCCGGTGGGCGCCGTGCTGGTCTCGGCCGACGGCCGCGTCATCGGCGAAGGCTGGAACCGGAACATCACCGAGCATGATCCCACCGCGCACGCCGAGATCATGGCGATGCGCGAGGCAGGCAGGGCGCTGGGCAACCATCGCCTGCTGGGCAGCACGCTGTACGTCAGCCTCGAACCCTGCGCGATGTGCGCGATGGCGCTGGTGCATGCGCGCGTGGCCCGACTGGTGTTCGCGGCCTCCGACCCCAAGACCGGCGCTTGCGGCAGCGTGTTCGACCTGGTCGCCGATCCGCGCCACAACCACCGCGTCGAGGTCAGCTCGGGCCTGCTGGCCGAAGAGGCCTCGCGCCGGCTGAGCAACTACTTCAGGGCCAAGCGCGGCAAGCCGCTGCTCTGACCGCCGCAGCTGGCGTCGCCTGGCGCGCAGGCGCAAGAGGAAAGGGTCGCCGCCATCGCGGCCAGGTCCGCGAACTGCCGGTCATTCGCGCCTGGCGACGTGGCGGTGATCCATCTCCTCGTTCACCGCCCTGACCGCCAGGGTCGACTCGCGCGCCAGCAGCAGGCTGGCGGCGAACATGGCCAGTACTCCCAGCGCGGCCAGCGCCATCGGCGCCACGCCCAGGCGATGGGCCAGGAAGGCATCGGCGGCCAGCATCAGGCTGGTGCCCACGAACAGGCTGATCGCCACGTACAGCAGCTGGCCGGCGCGCAGGATGATCAGGCTGCGCCGGCGCTGCAGGGCGATGCGCTGTTCGTACAGGCTGCGCTGGGCCGGATCGTCCATGGTCGCCAGTTCCTTGAGCAGGGTCCGCGCGCGGTCGATGATCCGAGCCAGGCGATTGTTGGCCGAAAGCAGCAGCGAGGCGGTGGCGGTCAGGAAGAAGGCCGGCGCCAGCATCGCGGTGAGGGCGGAGAAGTGGGCGTCGCTGGTCTCGAACATGGCAAGGGTCTTCGGATGGCTGCGTTATCATGCGCGACAACGCCGATCTTCCGCAAAGCGCGCCAGCTTGCTGCCGCGCAGCCTCCAGGACCACCACGCATGGCAAGCAATCCGCACAACGACCGGCTGATCTGGATCGACCTGGAGATGACCGGGCTCGATACCTGCCAGGACTCGATCATCGAGATCGCCACCGTGGTCACCGACGCGCAGTTGAACGTGCTGGCCGAGGGCCCGGAGTTCGCCATCGCCCACCCGCTGGCCTCGCTGGAAGCCATGGACGACTGGAACCGCGCCCAGCACGGCAAGTCCGGCCTGTGGAACCGGGTGCTGGAAAGCACGGTGACCCTGGGCCAGGCCGAGGCCCGGACCGTGGATTTCCTGGCCCAGTGGGTGCCGGCCAATGCCTCGCCGATGTGCGGGAACTCGATCTGCCAGGACCGGCGCTTCCTGCATCGGCTGATGCCACGCCTGGAGCGGTATTTCCACTACCGCAACCTGGACGTCAGCACGCTCAAGGAACTGGCCCGGCGCTGGGCGCCGAAGGTGCTGGAGGGCGTGCGCAAGCAGTCCACCCACACCGCGCTCAGCGACGTGCGCGACTCGATCGAGGAACTGCGCCACTACCGCAAGCACCTGGCCGACCTGGCCGGCGGTTGAGCCGTCCGGCGAGGGCCGGGCGGGGATACGAATCGCCGCAGTGCCTGGTCGGTGCCGCCGCAGGCGCACCTGAAGGCAGGCGCCCTTAGGCAGGTGGCGCTTTGCTGGGGGCCACGTCGCCGGCGTCGGCCACCGAGCGGGTGATGATCTCGGTCAGCGGCGTGCCGTCGGCGTTGTGGTGGTACACGTGCAGGTCGCGTTGCGGATAGGGGATGCTGAGTCCGTGGCCGATGATTTCGGTGCGGATGGTTTCGGTGAGCTGGCTGCGGGCGTCGCCGAACTCGCCGTTGGTGGCGTGCGCGAACAGCTTCAGTTCCACACCGCTCTCGCCCAGGTTGACCACCTGCACGAACGGCGCAGGCTCCTCGAGGATCATTGGATTGGCCTTGGCGATGTCCAGCAGGATCTGCCGGGCCTGCCTCAGGTCGTCGTCGTAGCCCACGCCGACCGCGATTTCCATGCGCCGGTTCGGCAGCGTGCTGTAGTTGATGATCGGCGCGGTGGTGATCTCGCTGTTGGGCAGGATGATGATGCGCTGGTCGAAGGCCCGCAGCCTGGTCTGGAACACGCGCACTTCCATCACCACGCCTTCCTGGCCGGCGGCGACCACGTGGTCGCCGACGCGGAACGGGCGCAGGACGATCAGCATCACCCCCGAGGCGATGTTGGACAACGAATCCTTCAGGGCCAGGCCGACCGCCAGGCCGGCGGCGCCGAGCACCGCGAACATGGAGGTGGTGGGCACGCCGATCGCGCTCAGCGCGGTGATCACCACCAGCACCAGCATCGCCGCATAGCCGACGCGGCGCAGGAAGCCGGACAGGGTGGAATCGACGTGGGCGCGGTTGAGGACCCGCTCCAGCCCCGCGCTCAGCCGCCGCGCAAGCCACATGCCGACCAGGAAGATCGCCGCCGCGGCGAGCAGCTTGAGCCCGTAGGTCTCCAGCAACTGCAGCCAGTCGATCCCGCGGATGTCCCTGACCAGGTCCGTGGGCGCCGCCGCGGGCGTCTGCGCCTGGGTCATTGCGCCTTGAGCTTGGCCAGACGCAGCCAGGTATCGACCACGGTGTCGGGATTGAGCGACACCGACTCGATCCCTTCCTGCATCAGCCAGTCGGCCAGGTCGGGATGGTCCGACGGCCCCTGGCCGCAGATGCCGACGTACTTGCCCTTGGCCTTGGCCGCCTTGATCGCCATCGACAGCAGCTTCTTGACCGCCGGGTCGCGCTCGTCGAACAGGTGGGCGACGATGCTCGAGTCGCGGTCCAGGCCCAGGGTGAGCTGGGTCAGGTCGTTGGAACCGATCGAGAAGCCGTCGAAGATGTCGAGGAATTCGTCGGCCAGCAGGGCGTTCGACGGCACCTCGCACATCATGATGATCTTGAGTCCCGCCTCGCCCTGGACCAGGCCGTGCTTGGCCAGCACCTCGACGACCTTGCGGCCTTCGTCCAGGGTACGCACGAACGGGATCATCACCCACAGGTTGTCCAGGCCCATCTCGTTGCGGACCTTGCGCACCGCCTTGCACTCCAGCGCGAAGGCCGGCTCGAACGAGGGATCGACGTAACGGCTGGCGCCGCGGAAGCCGATCATCGGGTTTTCTTCATGCGGCTCGTAGTTGCTGCCGCCGATGAGGTTGGCGTATTCGTTCGACTTGAAGTCCGACAGGCGCACGATCACCGGGTTGGGCGCGACCGAGGCGGTGATGGTGGCGATGCCTTCGGCCAGGCGATCGACGTAGAAGCTGACCGGGTCGGCGTAGCCGGCGGTCTTGGCATCGATCTTGCGTTTCGTTTCCCGATGTGGCTGGCGATGATCATCTCCAGCCGCGCCAGGCCGATGCCGGCGTTGGGCAACTGGCCGAAGTCGAAGGCGCGCTCCGGGTTGGCCACGTTCATCATGATCTTGAGCGGGGCAGGGGGCATGTCGGTCAGGTCGGTGGTGATCCGCTCGAACTTCAGCGTGCTGCCGTAGATGAAGCCGGTGTCGCCTTCGGCGCAGCTGACCGTGATCTCCTTGCCGTCCTCGATGTGGTCCAGCGCATTGCCGGTGCCGACGACCGCCGGCACGCCCAGTTCGCGGGCGATGATCGCCGCATGGCAGGTGCGGCCGCCGCGGTTGGTGACGATGGCCGAGGCGCGCTTCATCACCGGCTCCCAGTCCGGGTCGGTCATGTCGGCGACCAGCACGTCGCCGGGCTGCACGCGGTTCATGTCCGCCAGGCTGCGGACCACGCGGGCCACGCCGCTGCCGATCTTCTGGCCGATCGCGCGTCCTTCGGAAATCACTTCACCACGCTCGAGCAGGTGGTAGCGCTCGATCTGGGTCGCCTTGCCGCGCGACTTCACCGTTTCCGGGCGCGCCTGCACGATGTACAGCTTGCCGTTGACCCCGTCCTTGGCCCACTCGATGTCCATCGGCCGGCCGTAGTGGTTCTCGATGGTCAGGGCCTGCATGGACAACGCCTGCACGTCCTCGTCGGAGATCGAGAACCGGTTGCGCAGCTCGGCCGGAGTGTCCTCGATGCGCACGCGTTCGCCGGGCTGGTCCGAATAAACCATGCGCAACAGCTTGCTGCCCAGCGAGCGGCGCAGGATCGCCGGCTTGCCCTGCATCAGGGTGGGCTTGTACACGTAGAACTCGTCCGGGTTGACCGCGCCCTGCACGACCATTTCGCCCAGGCCGAGGCTGGAAGTCACGAAGACCACGTCGCGGAAGCCGGATTCGGTGTCCAGGGTGAACAGCACGCCGGAGGCGCCCACGTCCGATCGCACCATCAGCTGCACGCCGGCCGAGAGGAACACGTCCTCGTGCTTGAAGCCGTGGTGCACGCGGTAGGCGATGGCGCGGTCGTTGTAGAGGCTGGCGAAGACTTCCTTGACCTTGTGCACCACGTCGTCGGCGCCGGTCACGTTGAGGAAGGTTTCCTGCTGCCCGGCGAAGCTGGCGTCGGGAAGGTCCTCGGCGGTGGCCGAGGAGCGGACCGCGACCGCGACGTCGCCGCCGCCGTTGTCCGCCGCAAGTTGCGCGTAGGCGGTGCGGATGTCGGCATCCAGCTGCGGTTGCAGCGGCGCCTCGATCACCCAGCCGCGGATCTCCTTGCCGGCGGCGGTGAGCGCATCGACATCCTCGACATCCAGCGTGGCCAGCTTGTCGAAGATGCGCGTGGACAGGTCGTTGTGGGCGATGAAATCCTTGAACGCCTCGGACGTGGTCGCGTAACCGCCCGGAACCGAAACCCCCAGGCCGGCGAGCTGGCCGATCATCTCACCGAGGGACGAATTCTTGCCGCCTACCCGGGCCAGGTCGGACAGGCGCAGGTCATGCAGCCAGAGGATGTTCTGACTCGAGGAGTTCTGGTTCAAGCGCAATGCTCCAAAGCAGGCCGTGCGCCTCGCCGACGACTGACGGCAAGGGCCGCGTCCAGGGGAAGAATCGCTATGATGCAGTGCGGGACAAGCCCAGACAAGCTTGATCTGCCGGTACTTTTCGTGTTCACAAGGGAGCGGCATCGATGTCCAGCGTGCGACCGGTCTTCTACGTCTCGGATGGAACGGGGATCACCACCGAAACCATCGGCCATAGCCTGCTGACCCAGTTCTCGGGGTTCAGCTTCGTCACCGACCGCATTTCCTTCGTCGAGGACGCCGACAAGGCCCTGGCTGCCTGCGAGCGGATCCGCGCGGCGGGCCTGCGGCATGAAGCGCGGCCGATCGTGATCCACTCCAACGTCGACCCGGCGATCAGCGAGATCCTCGCCGGCAGCGGCGCGCTGATGCTGGATGTGTTCGCGCCCTTCATCCAGCCGATGGAGCAGGAACTGGGCGCGCCGCGGCAGTCGCGGGTGGGGCAGGCGCATGGACTGGTCAACTTCGAGACCTACCACCGGCGCATCAACGCGATGAACTACGCGCTGACCCACGACGATGGCATCGCCCTGAACTACGACGACGCCGACCTGATCCTGGTGGCGGTTTCGCGCGCCGGCAAGACCCCCACCTGCGTGTACCTGGCGCTGCACTACGGCATCCGCGCGGCCAACTATCCGCTGACCGACCAGGACCTGGAGAGCGACCGCCTGCCGGCGCGCCTGCGGCCGTACCGGCGCAAGCTGTTCGGCCTGACCATCGATCCGGAGCGCCTGCAGCAGATCCGCCAGGAGCGCAGGCCCAATTCGAACTACGCCAAGCTGGAAACCTGCCGCAGCGAAGTGGCCGCGGCCGAACGCATGTTCCAGGCAGAGCGCATTCCGATCCTCAGCACCACCCACACCTCGATCGAGGAAATCTCCAGCAAGGTGATGTCGACGCTGGGGCTGCAGCGGGAAATGTTCTAGCGGGGAAGGACGCGCGTCGCGCAGGCCAGGGCGCTGCGGAGAACCATAAAATTAGGCCGTCCAGGGCGTTTCGTCAATGCTGCCGCCGGCGCCGTCCAGCGTGTACGATCAGGCCATGCCACAGGCCATCACCCGCGCCGCGCACATCCCCAGGCTCAACCGTTTCGGCTGGCTGATGGCGGTGTACGCGGAGAACCACGCGCGGCTGGCCCGGCTGTTCGCACCGGCCCACCTGGACGAAGGCCGTTACGTCTCGACCATTGGCGATGGACTGGACCTGTACCTGGACGTGATCCGGACCCACCGCTACACGGTCGAACTGCGCCTGACCTACGGGTTGCGCGACCCGGAGACCGGCGAACCGGATCCTTCCGCCTTCGTGCGCGTGTACCGCGACGCGTGCCAGGCCGAGGCCACGCACTGTTACGTGGGCCGGCGCTGGCAGGATGCGATCGGGATGTACCCGCCGCCGTCCGAGCTGATCGGCCACCGCATGCGCATGAACACCTTCCTGGGCAAATGGCTGGAGTACCTGGCCGAGCGCGGGCACGGCGTGGCCACCTTGCGCCGCTGCGACGCGGCCATGCTGGAACTGGTCCCGGAAGCCTGAATTCCAGGGTTTTCTGCGCTTGCCGGCGCTCGTGGCCGGCGCCCGCGGGGCAGGCAAATGAACGACCCGCTGATTTTTTTGCAACGCAACGCTTGCGCGATGCGGGGTCGCTGGCTAGAATTCCGCTCCTTCCAGTTACGTGGGGCCATAGCTCAGCTGGGAGAGCGCCTGCATGGCATGCAGGAGGTC